>JBJMOZ010000093.1:0-19897 GCA_045803465.1 Gemmatimonadales bacterium
GCTCGACCTGATCCTCGAGGTGGCGGCCGAGCGCGAGCGGCGCATCCCGACGCACGAGGTCAATGAGGTGCTGCAGGCACTGTTGCAGCGCACCTCGCCGCCGCAGAAGGAGGGCGACGAGGTGAAGCTGCTCTACGCGAGCCAGGTGGGCACGGCGCCGCCCATGTTCGCCATCGTCTCCAACCGTCCGGATGACGTGGCCGAGTCGTACCAGCGCTACCTGATCAACGGGTTTCGCGAGGCGTGGGGATTCAAGGGGGCGCCGGTGCGCCTCAAGTTCACGGCCCGCGGCGCCAAGCGGATGAAGCGGTGACGCTCGCCGCGCTCCCGTGGTTTCTCGCGTCGTATCTCGTGGGGGCATTCCCCACGAGTTACGTGGCGGGCAAGGTCTTCAAGGGAATCGACCTGCGGGAGCACGGCAGCAGGAACCTCGGTGCGACCAACGTCTATCGCGTGCTGGGATGGAAGTTCGCCGTGCCGGTGGCCATCGTGGACATCTTCAAGGGCACGCTGCCGGTCGTGTTGTTCGCCCCGCACGTCTCCGACTCCACGGTGGTGGCGATGCTCGTCGGGGCGATGGCGGTGCTGGGCCACGTCTTCTCGGTGTTCGTGGGGGGCAAGGGCGGGAAGGGGGTCGCGACATCCGCAGGTGTGATGCTCGGTCTGGCACCCGCGGCGGTCGGGATCTGCATGCTCATCTGGCTCGTGCTCGTGCGCACGACCGGCTACGTGTCGCTGGGCAGCATGCTCGGCGCCGTCGCACTGCCCATCGGAATCCAGGTGTTGCATCCGGACCGTCGTGAGCTGGTGCTGCCGAGCGCGGTGCTGGCGGTGCTGATCATCTTCCTGCACCGGGCCAACATCACGCGACTGCTGAACGGAACCGAAAACCGCTTCGGCCGCCGGACGACGCCCGGAGCGACCGCGTGACGCGCATCGCCGTGCTGGGCGCGGGCAGCTGGGGCACCACCCTGGCCGACCTGCTCGCCCGGAAGGGCCACGAGACGCGCCTGTGGGCCTACGAGGCCGACGTCGTCGAGGCGATCAACACCGAGCACGCCAACCCGGTCTTCCTCCCCGACGCGCCGTTGGCGGATGCACTTCGGGCCTTCAACGACCCGCTCGAGGCGGTCGATGGCGCGGACGTGCTGCTGAGCGTGTCGCCGAGCCACGTGGTGCGCTCGGTGCTGCGGCGCGTGTGCGGCGTGGTGCAGCCGGGCACCCTGGTGGTGAGCGCTACCAAGGGCCTCGATCCCGACACGCTCGCGCTCATGTCGCAGGTGGCGGCGGAGGAGCTGCCCGGGACACGGTTCGTGGCGCTGTCGGGGCCCAGCTTCGCGCGCGAGGTCTACCAGTGTCGGCCCACCGCCGTGGTCGCCAGCTCGACCGACCCAGCCGCGGCCGAGGCAACACAGCATGTGTTCGCAACGAACCGGTTTCGCGTCTATTCCAACACTGACGTGGTAGGCGTGGAGCTCGGTGGAACGCTCAAGAACGTATTCGCCATCGCGGCCGGCATGCTCGACGGTCTCGAGCTGGGCAACAACGCCCGCGCCGCGCTGCTGACGCGAGGGCTGGCCGAGACGGCGCGGCTGGGCGTGGCGCTCGGGGCCTCGCCGGTGACGTTCGCCGGCCTGGCCGGCATGGGCGACCTGATCCTGACGGCGACCGGCGACCTGAGCCGCAACCGGGCGCTGGGTATCGCGGTCGCGAAGGGCGACACATACGAGGCGTACCGTCAGCGGCATCGCACGGTGGCCGAAGGCGCCAACGCTTCCAGGGCGGCGACCGCGCTGGGTCGGCGCCTCGGCGTGGAACTGCCGATCAGCGAGCAGGTGTGTGCCATTCTCTTCGAGCAGCGGCCGCCGGCGGACGCAATCGGCGCCCTGATGGAACGAACCCTCAAGGCGGAGCAGTGGCGATGACCGACATACGCGCCACGCAGGAATTCTTCTCCATCGGCGACGTCTGCACGCTCACCGGCCTCAAGCCGCACGTGCTGCGCTACTGGGAGAGCCAGTTCAAGTTCCTCAACCCGGCCAAGAACCGGTCGGGGAACCGGGTGTACAAGGCCCGGGAGGTCGAGCTCATCCTGCTGGTGAAGCACCTGCTGTACACCGAGAAGTACACCATCGAGGGTGCGCGCCAGAAGATGGACCAGCACCGGCGCGGCGGCGAGCTCAAGCAGGAGGCGCGGCGCGCCCTGGGCCTGCAGACGGTGCTCGACCTGCGCGACGAGCTCGACGACATCCTCGCCATCCTCGACGGGCGCACGCCGGCGGCACGCCACGAATGAACATCCTCGTCAGCAACGACGACGGTATCCTTGCCCCCGGTCTCGCCCTGCTCGCCGATGTCTGCCGTGAAGTCGCCTCGGTCACGGTGGTGGCGCCCGATCGCGAACAGAGCGGCACCTCCCACTCCCTGACGCTCCACCGCCCGCTGCGGCCACAGCGGCGCTCCGACGGCGCCTTCCAGGTGGACGGCACGCCGACCGACTGCGTCATGCTGGCGCTCCAGGCCCTCATGCCGGAGCAGCCCGATTTCGTGTTCTCCGGCGTGAACCACGGCCCGAACATGGGTGAGGACGTGCTCTACTCCGGCACCGTGGCCGCGGCCATGGAGGCCGTGATGCTGGGGGTGCCGGGCATCGGCATCTCGTTCGCCGGCCACGATCCGGAGACGCTGCTCACGTACCGCGACAGCCTGGTGCGCCTCGTCAGACGGATCACCTGCGTGCAGCCGTTTCCCGCGCAGATGCTGCTCAACATCAACCTCCCCCCGGTGCCGGCGAGCGAGGTGCAGGGCATCAAGGTCACCTCCCTCGGCAGCCGATACTTCTCGGAGTCGCTGTCCAGGATGAAGGATCCCTGGGGTCGGGAGATCTTCTGGGTGGGCGGTGGCACGATCACGTGGACGGGCGGCATCGAGTCCGATCACTCCGCCGTGCATGCGGGCTACATCTCCATCACGCCGCTGCACATGGACCTCACCAACTACAAGCTGCTCGAAACGGTTCGCGGATGGTCGCTCGAGCGCTGAGCGGCGACGACAGCTTCCGCGGCTATCGGCAGCGCCTCGTCGAGGCACTGCAGGCCAAGGGCATCAACGACCTGATCGTGCTGCACGCCGTGAGCGAGGTGCCCCGGCACCGCTTCGTGCCCGAAAGCGTCCGGCACCGCGCATACGAGGATTCGGCGCTGCCCATCGGCAGCGGTCAGACCATCTCGCAACCGTCGGTGCAGGCGCGCTACCTGCAGGCGCTCCGACTCACGGGCAGGGAGTCGGTGCTCGAGGTAGGCACGGGGTCCGGCTACCAGACCGCGCTGCTCGCGCGAGTGGCGGAGCGGGTGTTCAGCGTCGAGCGCGTGCCGGAGCTCGCGAACGAGGCGCGGCGAGTGCTCGAGGAGGTCGGCATCAGGAACGTGACCGTGCTCCTTGGCGACGGCACGCTCGGCTGGCGCCCCTTCGCGCCATACGACGCGATCCTGGTGGCCGCCGCCTCGCCCGAGGTGCCGCCTCCGCTGCTCGACCAGCTCGCGCCCGGCGGGCGACTCGTGATCCCGCTCGGCACGCGCGAGCGGCAGGAACTGACGCTCCTGACGCGACGTGACGACGGTTTCGACACCATCACCCTTGGCGATGCGCGGTTCGTGCCGCTCATCGGAGAGCATGGATTCCAGTAATGGACGTGATCCGCCAGCTCGTCGACTTCATCCTGCACATCGACATCCACCTCGCCGAGCTCATTGCACGCTACGGCACGGGCACGCTGGTGCTGCTGTTCCTGATCGTCTTCGCCGAGACAGGCCTGGTGGTGACGCCGTTCCTGCCCGGGGACTCGCTGCTGTTCGCCGCCGGCGCATTCGCGGCGCGAGGGGCGCTCGACATCGGGCTCCTGGTGCCGATCCTGCTGGTGGCGGCGATCCTGGGCGACACGGTGAACTACTGGATCGGGCACAAGATCGGCCGGCGGGCGTTCAGCGGGAAGATCCCGTTCATCAAGCAGGAATACCTGCAGCGCACCGAGTCGTTCTACGAGCGGCACGGCGGGAAGACGATCATCCTCGCGCGCTTCGTCCCGATCATCCGTACGTTCGCGCCCTTCGTGGCCGGCATCGGGACGATGAGCTATGCCCGCTTCATCGTCTACAACGTGGTGGGCGCGGTGCTCTGGGTGGTGCTGTTCACCGTCGGCGGCTACTTCTTCGGCAACCTGCCGATGGTGCAGCGCAACTTCAAGCTGGTGATCCTCGCGATCATCGTGGTGTCGGTGATGCCCATCGTGGTGGAATTCGTGCGTGCGCGGCGAGCCACGCCGGCGTGAGGCGGCGCTACGTGGTGTCCGGCCACGTGCAGGGCGTGGGGTTTCGGCGCTTCGTGCAGCGGAAGGCGCGTGACCTCCGCCTCTCGGGCTACGCCGCGAACCTCCCGGATGGACGGGTCGAGGTCGTCGCGGAGGGCGACGAGGCGGCGATGGGCCATCTCGAGAAGTGGCTCAATCGTGGTCCCTCGCTCGCGCGCGTGACGCAGGTGCAGGTCCAGCCGGCTCCCGAGGGCGATGCCCTCACCGGCTTCACCACCCGATAGACCTTCAGCGGAGTGCTTGAATGACCACCAGCGTCGCCGAACGCGTGCGCGGGACCCTCCGGGCCGTTCCCGACTACCCCAAGCCGGGAATCATCTTCCAGGACATCACTCCGGTACTGCATGAGGCCGAGCTGCTGCGCGACGTGGTGCGCGCGCTGGCCGAGCCGTACCGGGGGGCGCGCGTCACGCACGTGGTCGGCATCGAGGCGCGCGGCTTCATCTTCGGCGCACCGGTGGCGATCGAACTGGGCGCCGGGTTCATCCCACTGCGGAAGCCGGGCAAGCTGCCCTGGGAGTCGGTCGCCGAGAAGTACGCGCTCGAGTACGGGGAGGACGCGCTGCACGCACACCGCGACGCCTGCGCTGCGGGCGATCGGGTGCTCGTCGTGGATGACGTGCTGGCCACGGGCGGGACCGCGGATGCAGCGGGCCGGCTCGTGCGCGCGCTGGGCGCCGACCTGGTGGGCTGGAGCTTCCTGATGGAGATCGGGGTGCTGTGCGGCCGCGAGAAGCTGTCGTCGGCCCGGGTGGAGAGCCTGCTGTCGGTCTAGGCGGTCCGGCGTGTGGTGCCCGCGAGTTCTGCTGCGACCATGACACAGTCGAACTCCACCAACCGTGGAAAGGTGCCGGAGGCGACGGGAAACATGCCGGTCAGCACGAAGCCGAGCGCCTCGAGTTCGCGGATGGTGGTCGCGTAGTCCGGCATGTCGCAGTAGATGGGCTTCACCGACGCTTCCGTCTGCAGGCCGCAGATCCGGCCCATGCTCCCGACGGCACCCCGCACGACCTCCAGATCGTAGCCCTGCGTATCGAGCTTGAGGTATGGCCGGCGCGCTGCGAACTCGCGTTCGAGGGCCGGCAACACCTCGTCGAGCGTGCGCACGTCGACGTCGATGCGTTCGGTGATGACGCTCTGGCCGGAGAAGAGACTGGACGATTCTTCGGTGGGCTTGAGGAACGAGCTGAAGACGCTCTCCGCGGCGACGTTGAAGCTCGCCGGTCCGGCGACGGCGCCGAGGGCGTAAGGCTCGATGCGCCAGTCGGGGTCGACGGAGGCGCACTGCTGCAGTCGTGCGACGTTGCGCGGGATCGGCTCGAATGAGACGATCCGACCCGTGTATCCCACCTCGGCCCGCAGGAAGTTGCGGTACTGCCCCACGTTTGCGCCCACATCGAGCACCAGATCGACGTCGAGCAGGTCGAACAGTTCCCGGAGGCACATCGCCAATGGGTACCGCGCGACGCGCCAGTTGGGCAGCAGCGTGTAGCCCATCCGCTCGATGGCGTCCAGGATGGCTTTGGCGGGGCCAGACGACATCGAGCGCTCCCTCGGGACCTGAACGCGGTTCAGGGTGGAGTTGGGCTGCGGAAGTGTGAAAGTAGATTAACGGCACGTCCGCGCCCAGCAAGGGGGAGACATACCGATTCCGATGCCGACCATCCGCACGTTCTGCGCCGGACGCGTACTGGCCTGGTTCTGCCTGCTGCTCGTCGGCGCGGCTCCGCTGCTCGCGCAGGGCACCGACGCATCCATCCAGGGCATCGTACGCGACAGTGCGGGCTCCGTGCTCGCGGACGCCGACGTGGAAGCGAGGCATCTGGGCACGGGCTTCGCCGCCAGCGTCCGCACGGATGCCCGGGGCCGGTTCACGCTGCTGCAGCTGCCGCTCGGGGGGCCGTGGCGCCTTACCGCGCGCCGAATCGGCTTCCGCCCGGCCGTCCGAGAGCTGGCGCCGCTACGGCTGGGTGGCACCGTGGACGTGACGATCGTGCTCACGTCCTCCGTGGTGCAGCTGGAGGCACTCGAAGTGGTCGCCGACACCGCGTTCGAGCGTCGGGCGGCACGCCTGGGAGGCAGCACGCGCATCGATGAGGAGGTCATCGCGCGGGTCCCGGCGGTGAACCGCTCCTACACCGACCTTGCGGCCCTCGCGCCGACCGTCGGACCGCAGCTCGCAGTGGGCGGCGGGCGCTTCACGGCGACCGATTTCCGGATCGATGGCGCGCAGTCCCGCAACATGCTCCGGGCCGGAGAGGCCGCCGGCGGCCCGTACTCCATCTCGCTCGAGGCGATCGCGGCCTTCGAGGTGAACTCGAACGTCTACGACGTGGCACAGGGCCGAGGTGGCGGCGGGACGGTGAGCACGGTCACGCGGTCGGGCGGCAACACGTGGAGCGGGAGCGCATTCGCCTACAACCGGAACGATGCCCTCAGCGCCCCGGAAGACTTCCAGGGACGGCCGCGCGAGTTGCGGCAGTTCGACTTCTCGCAGTACGGGGGCAGCGTAGGCGGACCGATCGTCCGCGACCGGCTCCACTTCTTCGGAGCCCTCGACCGGCAGGACGGCAGCGAGCCAGTCTACATCGCCCTCCTCCGGACGCCGGACGACGAGATCGCCGCGGGCGTCACCGCGGACTCGATCGCGCGTCTGGAGTCGATCCTGAAGGCCACGTACGGCACCCCGGCCAACCAGGCGCAGACCGGCGTGTTTCCACGCCAACCCGACGCTACCACCGCGCTCGCTCGACTCGACTGGCGGCTCTCCGGCCGCTCCCGGCTCACGCTGCGCTACAACTACAGCGATTTCGCCAACCCGCTCGGCGGCGGCGTGGACCAGCCCATCGCCTTCTACGAGGCACGCAGCGACTTCCGGTCGTTCGAGCACCAGGCGCTGGCCTCGCTCCAGTCTCGCTACCCGTCCGGCGCGCAGAACGACCTGAGCGTGGGCTACAACCGGTCGGGTCGCCGGCTTACGGCACTGAACGACATCCCGCGCGGCTTCGTGCGCATTCGCTCGACCCTCGACAACGGCACCACGGGAGACGTGCGCGTCCAGTTCGGCGGGAACCGGCTCGCGCCGGACGTGAGCGACGAAGGCCAGTTCCAACTGCAGGATCGGCTCACGCTGCCGCGCGGCCCGCTGCTGCTCACCTTCGGCACGGACAACGCCGTGACGCATCTCTCCACGCTGATCGCGGTGGAGCAGGGCGGGCTGTTCGAGTTCAACTCGCTGGCCGACCTCGAGGCACAGCGCGCGTTCCGCTACACTCGCAGCGTGCCGACGGCCGGAGCCTCCCCGACCACCGAGCAGACGGTGCTCGACCTCGGTCTCTTCGCGCAGGCCGACTGGCGGTTGCGCGACGACCTCGCCGTTTCGATGGGACTGCGGTGGGATGCTACGTCATTCCTGACCGCCGCCGCCTACAACCCGGCCGTTGAGGAGGCATTCGGGCTCCGCACCGACACCCGTCCCGAAGACTGGCTGAACTTCCAGCCGCGCGCGCAGGTGGTCTGGACCCCGTCGTCCGGCGACATCGTACGAATCGGCGGCGGCCTCTTCACCTCGCAGGCGCCGTACTACGTGCAGCACAACACGCTGCTCAACACCGGCCTGACGCTGGCCGACGTGAGCTACTCCGGGACGGCCGTGCCGGTCGCGGACTTTCCCGACTACCGCAACGACCCCGGCAGCGTGCCGGGCGTGATCCCGCCCGCCACGGCCGTGCCGTTCATCAACCTCGTCTCGTCGGAATGGCGCCTGCCCACGACCTGGAAGCTGAGCGCCGCCTGGGAGCGTCCGCTGTCGCGCTGGCTGTCGATCAGCGCAAGCGCGCTCGGCTCCTGGACGCACGACAACTACTACTACGTGGACCGCAACCTGAAGGATGCGCAGTTCACTCTGGACGCCGAGCAGGGACGGCCCGTATTCGTGCCGGCATCCACGATTGATGCGCAGGGGCGAACCAACGTTCGCAATGCGCTCGCGAACCCGCAGTTCGGTCGTGTGCTGGAGTTGGTGTCCATCGCCGGGGCGCGGGCCATCTCCGCCATCCTCGAGGCGACCGCGCGCTACGGGCGCGATGGATTCGCATCGGTGTCGTATGCGTGGAGCGATGCCAAGGACAACTCGAGCTTCGGGTGCTGCCTGGCGCGAACCGCGACCAGCTTCACCCCGGTCCAGGGCGATCCACGCGACATCGGGACCTCCTGGGGACCGGCCGATCTCGCCGTGCACCACAAGCTGGTCGTGACGGCCGGCTCGCCGACGGTGGCAGGATTCCAGGTCACGGCGCGCTACGTGGGCAGCACGGGGCGGCCATTCTCGCTGGTGGTCAACGGCGACATCAATGGCGACGAGGCCACCGCCAACGACCTCGCCTTCATCTTCGATCCAGATGCACCCGACACGCCGGATGCCATCGCCGAGGGAATGCGGGCCGTGCTGGGCAACGAGGAGAACAGGGCGCGCGACTATATCGCGGGGCACCTCGGGCAGATCGCTGGGCGGAACGCCATCTTCGCTCCCTGGACGGGCCGGCTCGATGTCCGCGTCACCAAGGCGATCTCGACGTGGCAGGGACAGGCGCTCGAGCTCTCGCTCGACGTGTTCAACTTCCTCAACCTGCTGAATGACGACTGGGGAGGGCAGAACCTGCTTCCGGCGGGCATCTCCGCGCAGAACCCGGTGCTGCAGCGACAGACGCTGCTCAACGTCACCGGCTTCGATCCGGTGACGCGACGTTATGTCTATTCGGTGAACGAGAACGTCGGCGTATTGCAGCGGGGTGGCGACCCGTGGATCATGCAGCTTGGCGTGCGGTACCGCTTCTAGGATTCAGCGCCGGACGGACAGCCGGTCCTCGCGAGAACCGTCGGAAATCGCTACGGCTTCGGAGCGTCCGTTGCCCTCCACCTTCTGCTCGATGTCCTTCGCCTCCAGCCGCTCGACCTTGATCCCGATCCGGAGCCGGGCAAAGAGGCTCATGTACTGGTTCGCCACCCAGACCAGGGCGAAGAAGGCGAGCAGGAGGCCCCGCCAGTCGTCCATGAGCAGGCGGTAGTTGGTGAGCGCCAGAAACAGGGCCGTCACGTAGTGGCTGAAGCAGTATTCGCAGGTGAACAGGTAGAAGAACTTCCGCTGCAGCAGGTGCGGTGCTTCCTGACTTCGCCGTGCGCAATACTCGCGCGGCTCGCGGAACACCTCCTCGTGCGTGACCGTCCACGCCACACAGGCGATCGGCACGGCGAGCAGGAAAAGCCAGGCGACCTGTTGTGCGAAGGTGAGCGTACTGCCATCCATGGAGCGGCCTCGGGACGAGGGGGGTCTCGATGGAGAAACCCGCCAACGTCGGGAGTGATCCACCACGGTGCGTGGCGGGCAGCCGCATCGCGACCTAGCTTGAGCGCATGCCGTTCAGCCACGTCGTCGGCGACATTCGCCATCACTTTGCGGACCTGCGTACACTCCTCGCCAAGGCCACGCCGGCACGCTCCGGCGACGAGTTGGCCGGTGTGGCGGCCGCGAGCGCGGAGGAGCGCGTGGCCGCGCAGATGGCACTGGCCGACCTTCCGCTCGAGACGTTCCTCTCCGAGTGCGTCGTGCCCTACGAGACGGACGAGGTCACCCGGCTCATCGTCGATTCGCACGACGCTGCGGCCTACGGCCTCGTGCGACATCTCACCGTCGGGGGCCTGCGCGACTGGCTGCTGTCCTACGAGGCCGATGCCACGGTGCTCGCAACGCTCGCCCCGGGCCTGACGCCCGAGATGGTGGCAGCCGTCACCAAACTGATGCGGGTACAGGACCTGATCCTCGTGGCATCGCGGTGCCGCGTGGTCACACGATTCCGGAATACCATCGGCCTGGAACGACGGCTCTCCACGCGCCTGCAGCCCAATCATCCCACCGACGATCGGCGCGGCATCGCGGCGTCCATCGTCGACGGTCTGCTCTACGCCAACGGCGACGCGGTCATCGGGATCAACCCAGCCACGGACAGCCCGGAGACCGTGCGGACGCTGCTCGAGATGCTGGACGAGCTCCGCAGGCGGCTCGATGTGCCCACGCAATCGTGCGTGCTCGCGCACGTCACGACGACACTCGAGCTGATTCAGCGAGGGGCGCCGGTGGATCTCGTCTTCCAGTCGATCGCCGGCAGCGAAGCGGCGAACCGGAGCTTCGGGATCGACCTCGCCTTGCTGCGGGAAGCGCAGGATGCCGCGCTCGGGCTCGGCCGCGGCTCGGTCGGGCGGAACGTGATGTACTTCGAGACGGGGCAGGGCAGCGCGCTCTCGGCGAACGCGCACCACGGGGTGGACCAGCAGACGATGGAAGCGCGCGCCTACGCCGTGGCCCGGGCGTTCGCGCCGCTGCTGGTCAACTCGGTGGTGGGATTCATCGGCCCGGAATACCTGTTCGATGGCAAGCAGATCACGCGCGCCGGCCTCGAGGACCACTGCGCCGGAAAGCTCCTGGGCCTGCCGATGGGCTGCGACGTGTGCTATACGAACCACGCCGAGGCCGATCAGGACGACATGGACGTGCTGCTCACACTGCTGGCCGCGGCCGGCTGCACCTACATAATGGGCGTACCAGGTGCCGACGACATCATGCTCGGCTACCAGAGCACCTCGTTCCACGATGCTCTCTACGTGCGGCGGCTTCTGGGCCTGCGGCCGGCGCCGGAGTTCGAGGCGTGGCTGCAACGGGTCGGCGTGATGGACGAGCGGGATCGCCTGCGCACCAAGACGTCCGTGCCTTTCGCGCAGGAGTTGGGCCTGCTGCCAGGGCCTTCATGATGTCGCTTCCCGATCCGTGGCATCCGCTGCGCGGGCTCACCGCGGCGCGTATCGCCCTCGGACGAGCGGGTTCGAGCCTGCCCACCGGAGCGCATCTCGAATTTCAATTGGCCCACGCGCGCGCACGCGATGCGGTGCATCACCTGGCCGATCTCGATGCGGTAGCGGCGCAGGTGTCGGCGGGCTCACTGGAGACTGTGCGACTGGCGACTGCAGCCGGTGACGCAGCCACCTTCCTGAAGCGTCCCGACCTCGGTCGGCGACTCGACGACGCGAGTCGCGCGATGCTGCAGGGCCAAGACGCGAGCAAGGGAAGCGACCTCGCAATCGTGCTGGCGGATGGCCTGTCGGGTCTCGCGGTGGAGCTGCATGCGGCGCCGCTCGCGATCGCGCTCACGCAGCGCCTCGGCGATCAGGGCTGGCGCGTCGCACCCATCTCCATCGTGCGCCATGGGCGCGTGGCGGTCGGCGACGAGATCGGTGAAGTGCTCGGAGCTCGATTGGTGGTCGTGCTGATCGGGGAGCGACCCGGCCTCAGTGCGCCGGACAGCCTTGGCGCCTACCTCACGTGGGCACCGCACGTGGGACGGTCCGACGCCGAGCGCAATTGCGTCTCGAACATCCGTCCGGCGGGTCTCTCCATCCCGCAGGCGTCCGACAAGCTCTCCTGGTTGCTGACAGAGGCGCGGCGACGGCAGGGCAGCGGGGTGGCACTGAAGGACGAAGCGCCAAACCGCTTCGTCCCCCCTCTACCGTGAGCTTCAGCGCGAGAACCAGTACGACACCTTCAGCAGGAAGGTATTGTCCGGACGCTGTCCGAACAGTTCGTCACTGAGGCTCCTGCCGAACGACACGTTTCCCGCCTCGTTCGCGCTGTACTGCCGGCCCTGGCTCCACACCAGGAAGATCGTCGAGCCGGGCCGGTACTCCCACCGGAACACCACGTTGGAACGGAACTCCTGGAAGTTGAATCCCGTGGGCTCGGCGGCCACTTCGCTGTCAGTGTACGGGCGGTAGCGAGCGTCGTAATCGGGTGAACGTGCCTCGGCCACTTCGCGAATGTTGCTGTAGGTGCCCTTGGAGATGAACGGCGAGGCATACACCTGCAGCGACGTGGTGGGGCTGAAGGTGTACGCCAGCCGCCAGGTGAGGCTCACCGTCTCCTGCTCGAGGTGTGCAAAGGTGTAGTGCGGCGTCGAGCTCGCGTCCGTGAACGTGCCGAAGTACTGCAGGTCGTTCCGGTTGTCCTCGTACGACATGCCGAGCGAGGTAGTGAAGCGGCTTGCGACCTTCAGTTCGACCGATGGAGAAATCGACCATGTCTGCGAATTGCCCTGGTCGCCGATGAGATAGTTGGCGAACAGCGACGGAACCAGCGCCTTCCGGCTATCTCCCTCGATGCCGAGCCACGGCGCCAGGAAGGGATCCTGGCGGATCGCCGGGCCTCCGCGGGCGCATCGGTCGCAGTACGTCTCGCCGACCTGGCCCACGGTACCGCCTGCGTGGAGCCACCAGCGATTGTTGAACTGGGTGTGCACGTTGGTATTGAACGCACGCTCCGTCGGCAGGCCGTCGGTGTTCCAATAATTCCAGTTGTTGAAGTTCCAGCGCAGCACCTGAAAGACGTTGTTGGGCGTGCGGAACGCGAGGTTGGCCCAGTTGGTCCACTGCTGCTGATCGGCCTGCCGCAGGAAGCCCACGTCGTTGATCTCGAAGCCGGGCGAGCGTCGCTGGTACGCCGTCTCGAACAAGAGGCGCCGGCCACCGACCTTGGCGAACCGGAGCTCGAGATTGGTCCCTGAAAGCGAGGTGCGAGTCGAGTCGAATGTGAGCGCACCATCGGGACGCTGGTACAGGTGCACGGGGCTGCGTTGGGTGAGCGCGATGGCCTCCTCGCTACCGCCCACGGTGCTCGCGGCAAACGATCCGGAGACCTCGAAGCGATTCTCGAAGCGTCGCCGCGCGTCGAAGCCACCGCCGTAGGCGTGTGAGTGGAGGTAGGGATCGCTGCTCGCGTCCAGCCGGCGGTTCACCCCGGTCAGAATGAATCCGAGGCTCGTGTTGCCGCTGCGGGAGTCCTGGTTGCCCCGAACGACTGCGTAGTTGGTCGTGGGCTCGAGCGAGGTGCCGTCCTGGCCCTCGACATGATCCGTCACGGCGTCGAGCGCACCGATGGAGAATCCGCCAGGCATCCGGCCCGTCATCTTCGCGGCCCCGATGATCCGGGTGGCTTGGGGCGCCGAGGCGTCCGGGTAGATGTCGGCCAGTTGCGGCGCGCGTCCGATGCGCCGGGAGTAGAACAGTCCCTCACCCGTCGAGCAGTCCACCACCACGACGCAGTTCACGGTGAACGTGAACAGGCCCTTGCCCTCCACGAAGAATGGGCGCCGCTCGTTGAAGAACGTCTCGTAGGCCGTCAGGTTGAGCACCGAGGGGTCGGCTTCGACCTGGCCGAAATCCGGGTTGACGGTCGCGTTGAGGAGCAGGTTGGACGCGAAGCGGTAGCGGAGGTCGCCGCCGACCGTGAATTCCTGCTGCCGAGGGTAACCCTCGGCCGCAGGCCCCGAGACATTCCTGGTCACCGCGTACGGCACCAGCTCCGCGCGTGCCGGAGGCGCCATGTCGTCGAGACCGGTCAGGTCGCCGAACTGCGACGTCAATCCCGAACGTGACGGGCGATACAGCGGCCAGGAAACCATCTCCGTGTGCCGCATGATGTCGCGCGAGATGAGCAGTCCGAATGTCCCGGCGCGACCCTGCGGGTAGCGCAACTGGGACAGGGGAATGCGGTACTCGGCCGTCCACCCGAGTGAGTCGATGCGGGTCGCCACGTCCCAGACGGCGTCCCAGGCGGTGTCCTCATTGCCGTCGTTGTAGATCGCGACGTCCACCTTGACGCCTGCGGGGTTCACGCTGAACTCGTAGCCTGTACGGCGGTCGTGGTAGGAGTCCACCATGAGCGTGACCTGGTCGGACGACGTGTACTCGTCGCGCCGCGCCAGGAGACTGATGATGCTGTCGGGATGTGGGTCGTAGGCGCGGATGAATACGTACAGGTGTCGTGCATCGTAGGCCACGCGCGCTTCCGTCCGGTAGCGCGGCTGGGCACCCTCGCTGGGGCGCGAGACCCGGAAGTGGTCGATCGACGGCGCGAGCTTCCAGACGGATTCATCGTCCTTGCCATCGAGCACCGGCGCCTCGGTGGCCAGGGTCGCACGCACGGCGGTCGAGTCCGGGGCCGGGGCGGCAGGAGCGGCGACCTGTGCGACCACCTGCGACTGAATCAGGAACAGCATGCCCGCTAGTGCGACCACTGTGGCGCCTTCCAGGAAGAGTTGAACCCTTTGACGGCCCTCGAGCGCAGATGGTTGCTACTCGGGGCCGCGCACCTCAGGGGTAGGGCCGCGGGCGCGGCTCGGGCCATGGCCACGGGTCCACGCCACCGCGGCCCGCGATTCCGCGAATCACCGTCTCGCGCACCTTCGGGTCCTTGGACTGCAGCAATTCCGTGAGCCGCTCGGAGCGCTCGCCCGACTTGATCAGGGCACGCACGATCGTCCGTCGAGCCTCCTCGTCCGTCTCGCGCCCCAGCGCCGCCCGAAGCGCCGGCAACGCAGCCTCGTCGCCGATCTCGGAAAGGGCCCACGCGGTCCGCATGCGCACGCCGCGGTCGGCGTCGCTCAAGGCGTCCAGGAGGCTCTTGGGCGCGCGTTCGACGTCCAGCTGGCCCATTGCCCAGGCTGCCGTGCGACGCACGCGTGCGTCCTTCTCGTTCGCCAGCAGCTGGCTGATCGCCTCGGCGGTCGACTCGTCTTCGAGGTTCGCAAGCGCCCATACCGCCGACTCCCGGACGCCGACGTCCGCATCCCCACGCGCGGCCGTGAGCAGCGCCGCCGAGGCTGACTTCGCTTCGATATTGCCGAGCGCCCAAGCGCACATCTCCCGCACGCTGGACTCCTTGTCCCCACGCAGGGCGGTGGAAAGGCCTGCCACGCCATCCTCGGCCTCGAGCTGGCCCAGGGCCCAGGCCGCGGTGCGGCGAACCGAAGCCACGCCGTCGTCCCGCAGCAGGCGCAGCAGCGCCGGGACCGCACTCGTCGAGTCCAACTGGCCAAGCGTTCCTGCAGCTGCTTCACGCACGAGCGGCGAGCGGTCGCCGATGCTCGCCGATACCGGCCGAACGGCGCGTCCGTCACCGATGCGACCCAGTGCCCAGATGGCATTGGCACGAGTGCTCGTCGTCGCGTCGTGCACCGCGCGGACGAGCGGCTCCACCGCGCTCTTCGGTTCCGCCAGACCGAGGCCATACGCGGCCGCGGCACTCACGGAGGAATCGGACGAGGCGAGGCGCTGCACGAGGCCACTGGCCACTGCGTCGCTCTCGTCGGTGCCGAGCAGCCGCACGGCCAGCTCACGGACGCACGGATCGGCCGTGGCCAGGTTGTCGAGAAGCAGGCGCACGTCGTCGGCGGCAAATCCATCGCGCGACTCCCGCGCGGTGGCCCGTTCGTGTGTCCGAGGGAGTGGGGTGACCGGCGCATCGTTCCAACGCCCGCCGTAATTGCCGATCGACCGCGCCGCGAGTTCGCACAGGGCAGCTGGCGCTCCATGAGCGGCCGTCAGCAATTCACGGACATTCTCCTGCGTGCGCGAGAACGCGCGCGGTGTATCGCGCGACACGCCGAGGGCGAGCAGGGTCAGGATGGTTCCAGTGAGGCGAAGCATGGCGGCTCCAGAAGTAGAAGGCAGATCCAGTATTGCTGAAATTTCAGCACTCGCGGGCCGAAGCAACGGGCGAAGCGTGACGACCTTCTGTCACGCCGCGCCCGTGAGCCGGGTTCGCGACTCAGCGCTCGGGATACGGTCGGGGCTCGGGTCTCGGCCAGGGCCAGGGGCCGAGCCCATCGGACTTGGCCAAGGTAGTGACGGCGAACCGCCTGACCGTCGAGTCCGGCGAGGTCACCAGACGCTGGAGAACGTCGACCGACAACTCGCCGAACGTGCCGAGCGCGTGGATGAGACCTTCCTGCACTTCGGCGTCGGTCTCCCGGCGGAACGCGGCGTCGATGGCGCCCGCGGTCGACGCGTCGCGAATGCGGAAGAGCGCCCAGGCCACGGAGAGACGCACCTCGGCTTCCTTGTCGCCGAGCGCCTGAACCAGTGCCGCAGGCGCACGCTCGGGACTGCACGAGCCGATGGCCCAGGCGGCCAGCTCGCGCGTCTCCGCATCAGCGTCCCGCAGGGAAGCGAGCATCGGCTCGACGTCGTCGCAGGCGCCGCGCTGGCCGGCCGCCCATACCAGCGTGGTGCGTACCGATGCGTCTCGCTCCTGCTTGAGCGCCTTGCTGAGCGCTGCAGTTGCGGCCGCGCTTCGGCCAGCACCGGCAAGTGCCCAGGCCGACATCTCTCGCACCTGCGCGTCGCGGTCGCTGCTGAGCGCCGCAATCAGCGCATCCACCGCCACCGCGAGGTCAGGGTAACGCTCGAGCCCCCAGGCGGCCACTCGCCGCACTTCGGCACTGGGATCGGTGCGGAGCAGTTTGGCGAGCACCGCGGCACGCTCGACGCCGGAATCGGTGCTCGCGGCCTCGAGCACTGCCGCCACGCGCGCCGGCAGGGGCTCCCTTTGCTCCTTCGTGGACGGCGACGCCGACTTCTCCTTCGTGGTCGGCTTCGACGTCGGCATGCGACGATCGCTCACTGGAGCGGCGGGCGTCACCGTTACGGGCACGTCCTCGAGCACGGGATCCGGGATCGGCACCGCCGCGACGGCTGCGCTCGGCGCCGCGCTGCGGGCCACCGGCGCCGCTGCGCCGACGAGCACGGCCAGCAGCGCCACCGCGCCCACCACGGCCGCCGACTCCAGCCGGCTCGGCGCGAGGCGCCGCAAGTCGGGGTTCAGGATTGCGAGCATGCGTCCCTCGAATTCGTTCCTGTGGGCCATGGCGAGCGCCACCGCAGGCATGCGATGGTCGCGAACACCGCTGACGATCTCGAGCAGGTGCTCCGCGTAGTCGCTGGCGCGCGTGCCGAAGAGAAGCGCCAGGTCGTCGCAGGCACGCTCACTCTCGGCGCGCAGCTGTCGCGCCGCGCTCCAGACCAGCGGATGGAACCAGTACAGCGCACACGCCACGCGGCCCAGCGTATGCCCGAGGAGATCGCGACGCCGCACGTGGCCGAGTTCGTGGATCAGGACCGCGCTGCGTCGTTCGGCGGTCCACTCGTCGCTCTCGGCGGGCAGCACGATGACGGACGTACGAAGGCCGGCTGCGAAGGGCATCTTGACGTCTTCGCTCCGGAGCAGTCGCGGCGCCTCCTCGAGGCCGAGCCGGTCGGCGATCTCATAGAGAGGCGTCTGCCACGACGGGTGATCGAGGCTTTCGGCGCGGCGGATGATGCGCTGCACCAGCCAGGCTCCGTACATGAGGCGGGCCAGGAGCGCGAACGTGATCGCGGCCCACGCCCAGAACAGCATCGTGCCGAGCGAGGGCGTCGCCGCGCCGGCAGTGATCACCGATCGCGTGATCTCGGTGCGTGCCGCAGCGGACTGTGGTGACGCGACGCGCGACGCTTCGAACTCGCGCGCGGATGCCGCTGCCTGCGGCGCCGTGACCGCCGGCGACGGCGTTGGCAACACGGCCAGTTCGAGCGGGCTCCAGGCGGCGAGCGGCGGCAGGGTCAGGAGCGCGCACAGGGCCACGAGCCAGACGAGGTGCCGGGCGCCAGCCGAGGCGCGCCGCAGAAAATGCGTCATGCCGAGGGCGGCCAGCAGGATGAAGGTCATCTTGAGCACCGCGACCGCGAAGGGACCGATCGTCATGGTCTACTTCTCCCCGAGACGTGCGCGATGGATGCGCTCGCGGAGCCGCGCGAGCTCGGCATCGTCGACATCGGCGTCCGACAGCCGTAGCAGGGCCGTGATGGCCTGCTCGGTCGAGCCCGCGAAATAGGTGCGGACGACGTGGGCCATGACGTCGTCGCGTGCCTTGTCGGTGGGGCGGGCGGGAAAGTAGACGTACCGCGGGCCATCCTCGCGGTGCGCGGTCAATTGCTTCTCGCCCAGGATGCGCAGGATCGAGCGCACCGCCGAATAGGTCGGTGGATCAGGCATCGCCGCCATGATCTCCGCGACGGTCGACTCGCCCCGGCGGTGCAGGATCTCCATCACCTGGCGCTCGCGGCGGCTGAGGTCCTCGGTGGGTGGGCGCTTGGCCATCTGGCAGACTCACGTTGTCGGGGTCCATGGCGCCACCCTGGGCGCCGCTCGTGTGCTGATATTTCAACACAACGATTGGGAAAGTCAAGTACCACTGGGATCCGCATCCATTCACACCCTCCGCCGGGCGCGCTAATTTCCGCCCATCGCCCCCGTAGCTCAGCTGGATAGAGCAGCAGTTTCCTAAACTGTTGGCCGCACGTTCGAATCGTGTCGGGGGCACTGTTTCCTTCCGGGGAGGCCATCTGGTCTCCCCGTCAAGCGTCACCATCCTGATCATCTCGTCCGCACAGGACTCGGCGACCCCGCGATTTGGGGCACCCTCGACCGACTGAGGGGGTAACGTTGGGTTAACCCCGATCCGAGGAGGCTGTATGCGGGGTGCGTTTTCCAGGATGGCAACGGCTGCCGCTGCAGCGCTCGCGATCATGTCGATCGGGGCCTGTGCCGGCGGAGACAATACGAACCGGCGGACGACAGGCTCGGGCACCGGTACGGAAGGCACCATGGACCGGGGCTCGCAATCGGCGGGCAACGTGACCGACACGAGCATGACGGGTGCCGGCAGGACGACCACCGACACGATGAGCATGGGACGCGACACTGGGATGGGCCGTACGGGGACGAGTCGCGACACGTCGCGCTCGACGCGGAGCGGCACGACCACGACGCCGCGTTGAGGCAATGCAGGAACCGCAAGACGGCGCGCCCGGGGAACACGCTTCTCTGGGCGCGCTGCATTGCATCGAACCCTGACACCCCGGGCACCGATATGACTAGCCGGGGTAACGTGGGATTGACCCCGAAACGAGGAGGCAGCATGCGGGGAAAGCACGGACGCACGGCCCTGATTGCCGCACTGTCGATGGCCCTGATGGCTGGGGCGGCATGTGCGCGCAACAGTGAGGATGATACGAGCACGGGTGCCGTAGGCACGGCGCAGCAGGATTCGGCGATGGGTCATCGCGACACCACGACCATGCAGCAGCAGGGGCGCGCGGACACGACGTCGACGGCACAGCGTGACACGACCATGATGCAGCAGGACACGAGCAGCATGAAGCGTGACACGAGCAGCACGTACAGCAACCCGTCGAGCACATCCAGCAACCCGTCCAGCACGTCGCCGAGCACCGGCAGCACCACGACGAGCCCCAACTCGTCCAGCACCTCGCCGAACAGCGGCAGCACCACCACGAGCCCCAACTCGTCGAGCAGCTCCAGCACGTCGAGCAATCCGAGCTCGTCGAGTTCCACTTCTTCCTCCACTACGACGCCGCAGGCGTCCGGCCCGTCGGCGGCCGGATACTCCTACGAGCCCAGCGTGGCCGCCCCCTGGGCGGCCGCAACGGGCGCGGGGCGGCAACAGAAGCTCAGCGATGCGACGATCCTCGCCACGCTCGATCGCGCCGACATGGCCGACAGCGCGGCCGGTGCGGTCGCCATGCAGAAGGCCGCCAACCCGCAGGTGAAGGACTATGGCCGCATGATGACGCGGGACCACCACCAGT
>JBJMOZ010000217.1:0-9911 GCA_045803465.1 Gemmatimonadales bacterium
CGCCTGCAACGCCGGCGTGAGCGTCTCGAGCCCTTCGACCGCGCCGAGCACCGAGATGGCGGGGGTGATGATGCCGTCGCCGTAGAGCAGCGCCGCGCCGAAGAGGCCCACGCCCATGATGAACCCGATCCCCTTCGCCGAGCCCGAGCGCCCCGTCAGCGCGAGCAGGGCGAGGATGCCGCCCTCGCCCCGGTTGTCGGCCCGCAGGACGATCGAGATGTACTTGAACGAGACGACGAAATTGAGCGACCAGAAGATCAGCGACAGCACGCCGAGGACGTTGTCGTGCGTCACCGCCACCCCGTGCGGCCCCGAGAAGCATTCCTCGAAGGCATACAGCGGGCTCGTGCCGATGTCGCCATAGACCACGCCCAGCGCGGCGAAGGAGAGCAACGCGAGGTCGCGCCGGGACATGGCGCCCGTGGCGTGGCTCATCGCGTGCGGCGGTGCGTGCTCAGGGTGCGGCCGGAGCGGCGGGGGCGCCCGCGATCGAATCGACCAGCTTCCGCAGGTCGTCGTACGGCAGGGCGCCCGCGTAGAGCCGGCCGGCGATCATGAACGTCGGCGTCGACTGCACGCCGACCTTGATCGCCTCGTCATGGCTGGCCTGGATGCGTCCTGCGTACTTCGCCGACTGCATGCACGCATCGTACTTGCCCATGTCGACGCCGATCGCCTTGACGATGTCGCGCAGGTCGCCGGCCGCGTTCGGGCTGCGTGACCAGTCGGACTGGGCCTCGTAGATCAATCGGTGCGCATCCCAGTACTTCCCCTGCTCGTCGGCACAGGCCGCGGCATGGGCGGTCAGGCGCGCGTTGGGATGGATGTTGTCGAGCGGAAAATCACGATAGCGCCAGCGGACGCGGCCGCCGTCGACGAGGCGCTCCTTCACCGTCGGGAACTGGACCATGTCGAACCCGGCGCATGCGGGGCACTGGTAGTCACCATACTCGGTGACCTCCACCGGCGCGTCCGGACGCCCCATGATGTAGCCCCGGAAGCCGGCCGTATCGGCCGGCTGCACCACCACGTTCGCGGGAATGCTGACCGGCTTGCGCCGCATCAGCATGCCGATGATGACCGCGCCGGCGAGGCCCAGTACCACGAGCAGTGTATAGAAGCGCTTCAGTCCAGCGGGCTGGGCCGCCATGGTTCGTCGTCCTCCGGATCGTCGGGCGTGAATGGCTCCCGCTCCGCCTCGGACACGATGCGCCGGTGGTCGGCGACCTCGGGCGTGTCGTAGGTGGAGCGGACTTCGTAGTGGAACAACTCGCTGCGGGCTTCGCCCAGCAGGCGCAGCAGGTCCGCCGTCCCGGCGAGCAGGCGCTGCTCGCCGTCCAACCGCAGGATGTGCGCGGCGATCTCACGCAGCAGCGCCTCCAGCCGGCGCGCGCGCTCGTCGTCGTAGGTCTCTTCGTGTTCGGGCATGCGTCCTCGAGGGCGGCGCGGGGCCGGAACTTCCCCCGTGCGCAAGCGGATAAAGGTAATGGATGGCCACGTGTGCAGGCGGCACCGGTTCGCGCATCCCCCTGCCCATTCGGGAGTTGGCCGAGCGATTGCACCAAATGGTGCAAACCGGTTATACTTCTGCGGCCACGAGGCAGCACCGTAAACAGGAGAAGAGGGAAAGGCATGACCAAGAAGAAGATCCGCCGAGCGCCCACCGTTGCGTCCACGTTCGACCAGGCCCGTGATGAGCTCTTCAGCCACATCCTGCGGTGTGGAGTCATCGAAGCGCTCCCGGAGCACCAGAAGGAATGGTTCGACGACACGATGCAGTATCTCACGGAGCGCTACGAGGATCTGACCGACGTGGAACTCAACTCGCTCCGCGAGCTGGGCGAACGCTACTGCCAGCCGGTGCGACGCACCCCGGCGGGCGCCGGCGTCGACTGAGCCACCGAGGTTCGCTGTGACCTGCACGCCCCGGCACCCTGCCGGGGCGTGTTGCGTTTCTACCCGGCGATCGCGTCGTAGGTGATGCGGATGTCGGGGGCGAGGGAGTGGATCACGGAGCAGTACTTGTCGAGCGAGAGATCGACCGCGCGGCGGAGCTTCGTCTCGTCGATGCCCTCGCCGCTGATGAGGAAGCGGAAGTGGATGGCCAGGAACCGCTTCGGCACCTCGGTGCGCCGCTCGCCGGACACCTCGATGCGAAAGCTCGTGATCGTCGCCCGCATCTTCTCGAGGATCAGTACCACGTCGATGCCGCTGCACGAGGCGGCCGCGATGAGCAGCTGGTCCACCGGCGACGGGGCCACGAGGCCCTCCCCGTCGACCAGCGCCTGCGGCCGGTCCGGCATGCCGCCCCGGAACGACTGCCCGCCTTCCCACGTCAGTACGACCTGCTTCGCCTCACCGGCCATGCGCATGCTCCCTGTTGATCAGCCCACGGGCCGGCGCTCGGCCGCTGCCACCCGATAGTAGTCCCAGATGGCATAGAGCGAGACGGCCGCCGTGGCCCATGCCAGTGGCCGCAGCAGCTCCGCGTCGAGCAGGAAGGCCAGCAGCGTCGCCACCTGCGCCACCGTCACCGCTTTGCCGCCCGCACGGGCGGGGATCGACGCTGCCCGTCCACGCACGCTCACCACCACGAATGCCACCGTCGCCACGAGATCGCGGAGCAGGAGTCCGGCGATCTCGTACCACGCCAGGCGCCCCGAGACCGCCACCACGCCGAACGCGGCCACCATGAAGAGCTTGTCGGCCACCGGGTCCACGAACGGACCCAGACGCGAGGGGCCCAGTCGCCGCGCGATCCAGCCGTCGAGCAGGTCGGAGGTGGCCGCCAGTGCGAGGATCGCGACGCGCGAACTGCGACCCGGCACCAGAACGAACGCCACGGCGAGCGGAATGCGCAGTGCCGAGAGCACGTCCGCCATGCTCCAGCGCGGACGCGCTTGCTCGCTCCCCGGGCTCGGACTAGCTTCGGCCACCACCCCTCCCCTTCGCCCGTGCGGGGCTCATGCTGCGCCTGCTCTCCAGTCACCCGGCCGTGCGCGACGAAACATACACGACGGCATGCGCCGTCCCCTCCGCCTGACACATGCTCGATACTGCAGTCATTCCCTGTGGCGGACTCGGCCGGCGCCTGCGACCCATCACCCAGTGGGTGCCGAAGGAGATGCTGCCCGTCGGCCTCAAACCGATGCTCTACTGGGCTCTCGACGAGGCCGCCGGCGCGGGCCTGCTGCGCGTCGTGCTCGTGGTGAACCCGCACAAGCCCGTCGTCGAGGCCGCAGCGCGGCAGTACCAGGGCCCGCTCGAACTCGAGTTCATCCCGCAGCCCGCGTTCCGCGGCCTCGGTGACGCGCTGCTCTGCGCGCAGGAGGCACTCGCGGGCTCGCCTTTCGTGCTGCTGCAGCCGGACCAGCTCTTCGACGGCCCGAACCCCACCTCCACCCTCCTTGCGGGACATCGCGTGAGCCGGCTGCCGACGGTACTCCTTGGCGACGTGGCCGAGCAGGACGCCGAGCACGTGGGCGCGTTCGGCCGCGCCACGACGGAGCCGCTCGAGGGCGACGTGGTGCGCGTCACGCAGCTCGAGGGACGCGGGTCCAGCCAGGCACGTTTCGACACGGGCGGCGCGGCCTCGGCGCTGGCTCCGCTTGGGCGCGTGGTGTTTCCCGGCGACATCTTCGGCGCCTTCGAGGAGGCAGCCGGCGTGTTGCCGTCGGGCGCCGAACTGGACGACCGCCCGGTGCTGCAGCGTCTCGCGGCGCAGCGGAAGCTCGCGGGCGTAGTGACCACGGCGCGCTGCTACGACATCGGCGTACCCGAGGGCTACAAGGATGCCGTGGCGCGCTGGCCCGCCCGCGTGACCTGATGCAGGGGAAGGCCACCTTCGTACATCGCTACATCGAGGTGACGGGGATCGCCACGGCGCGGCTCGCCGATCCCGATCAGCTCGCGGTGGCGGTGGTGGCGGCGGCGGGCGCGCTGGGCTTCTCGGCCGCCGGTGCGCCCGTGACGCGCCCCGTGCAGGGCGGCAGCAGCGTGGCGCATCTCTGCCGCGAGGGGCACATCGTGCTCCGCGCACTGCCCGACGAAGGACGCTGCCTCATCGACATGATCGCGCTCGCGCACATGTCGCTGCAGCGAGGCATCGACGTACTGTCCCGCCGCCTCGGCGTGACGCTCCCTGCGCTCTAGGTGACTCGATGAACCGCGCTGCCCTCGCACTCTCGCTCGCTTCCCTCGCCCTCGTCGCCCCCATGACCGCCCAGAACGCTCCCCAGCCCGATGCCCGGGCCCGCGTCGTGCCCGGCCGTTCGGTGGTGCACACCCGCTACGGCATCGTCGCGACCAGCAGCCCGATCGCCGCATCGGCCGGGGTGCAGATCCTGGAGCAGGGTGGCAACGCCATCGATGCGGCGATCGCCGCCAACGCCGCGATGGGCCTCATGGAGCCGATGAGCAACGGCATCGGCGGCGACCTGTTCGCGATCATCTACGAGGCGAAGACGGGCAAGCTGCACGGGCTGAACGCCAGCGGCTGGTCGGCCACCGGGCAGAGCGCCGAGGTGCTGCGCGCGCGCGGGATCGGCGAGATGCCATTCCGCAGCGTCGAAACGATCACCGTGCCCGGGGCCGTCGCGGGCTGGGACGCCATGCGCTCGCGCTTCGGGCGACTCGGCTTCGACCGGCTGCTCGCGCCCGCGATCCGCTATGCCGAGGAAGGATTTCCGGTCGCCGAGGTCACGGCGAGGCTGTGGCACGCCGCCGAGCCGCTGCTGCGGGAGCAGAATGCCGCCGCCGCGACCTACCTGCCGGCGGGACGGGCGCCGGCGGAAGGCGAACTGTTCCGCAACCCCGACCTCGCTCGCGCGCTGAAGCGTATCGCGGACAAGGGGCGCGACGGCTTCTATCGCGGGCCGACGGCGGACGCCATCGTCGCGCTGGTGACCGGTCTCGGCGGCACGATGACCACCGCCGACCTGTCCGAGTTCTCGGCCGAGTGGGTGACGCCCATCTCCACCACCTACCGCGGCTGGACGGTGAGTGAGCTGCCGCCCAACGGCCAGGGCATCGCGGCGCTCCTCATGCTCGACATCATGGAGCGCTACCCGCTCGGCGAGTGGGGTCTGTACGACCCGCGCGCCCTGCACGTCATGATCGAGGCGAAGAAGCTCGCCTACGCCGACATGCTGCGCTACGTGGGTGATCCGCGCTTCGGCGAGATCCCGGTGGCGGCGATGCTCGACCGCGCGCGCACCGAGGAGCGGGCGCGCCGCATCGATCCGGCCCGGGCGTCGTGTCGCGTCGAGCCGACGCAACTCGCCGGCGTGAGCGACATGAAGGGACACGACACGATCTACCTCACGGCCGTGGACGCCGAGGGCAACATCGTGTCGCTCATCCAGAGCAACTACGCCGGGTTCGGCACGGGCCTCGTGGCCGCGGGCACCGGCTTCGCCCTGCAGAACCGCGGTGCGCTCTTCACGCTCGAGGCCGGGCAGCCCAACACGCTGGCACCGCGCAAGCGTCCGTTGCACACCATCATCCCCGCCTTCATGGCGAAGGACGACGTGCGCATCGGATTCGGCATCATGGGGGGATGGAACCAGGCGCAGGCGCACGCGCAGTTCGTGTCGCATGTCGCCGACCACGGGCTTTCGATCCAGCAGGCGCTCGAGGCCGGCCGTTTCAGCAAGCAGACGTTTCCGGGATGCGATGTGGACGTGGACGTCCGCGTGCCCGAGGAGAGCCGCCGCGCGCTCGAGGCGCTCGGGCACGAGGTCAAGGTATGGGGAATGCGCAGCAGCGCGTTCGGCTTCGGCCAGGCGGTGCGGAGCGATGCTTCGGGCGTGCATGCCGGCGCGTCGGACCCGCGCCACGACGGCGCGGCGATCCCGCAGCCGATTCCGCTGAAGCGCTAGCGGCGCATTCCCCGCACCACGCCCTCGGCCCGCGGACCGGTGAGGTAGCGCGCCGCCACGTCGCGCACCATGGCGGCGGTGACGCCGCGATAGCGCGCCGCCGGATCGTACAGCTCCTGCAGGCCCTCGCCCGCGATCCACGCATCGACGATCTCGCCGAGCACGGCGGCACCGCTCTGCCGGTGCACCTCCGCCTGCCCCGCGAGATAGTTCACGCCCAGGCCCAGCTCCGCGTCCGACACGAGCTCGTCCGCGAACCGCTGCAGCTCCACCAGCATCGCCGCGCGCGCCTCGTCCTCTCGCTCCGGTGACGTGGCGATGTAGGTGAGCATCGCGCCGCCGTCGCGTCGCGACCACGAACTGCCGAGCACGGTGTAGGCGAGCGAGCGCTTGTCGCGCAGCGCCTCGAACAGCCGGCCGCCCAGGCCGCTGGCGATGGCGCTCCACACTTCCGCCACATGCCGGAACGGATCGCGACGACCGGGACCGGGAAACACCATCGCGAACGCCGTCTGCTTCTTCTCGCGCTCCACCACCCGCTGCCACGTGGCGTCGTCGAGCTGCTGCGCCTGCGGCGGCGGTAGCTCGCCCGCGACCGCCGCCGGCAGGTCGCCGAAGATGCCGGCGAGCTCGGCCGCCGCGCGATCGGGATCGAGGTCGCCCACGGCAACGACGGTAGCGCGCGCCGGCGCGAAGCGGGTGCGGTGCCACTCGCGCACCTGCATCACGTCGAGCGCAGCGAGCGTCTCGGGCAGCCCGCCGATGGAGCGGCCATAGCCGCGCTCGGCGAAGGCCGCGGCGAACGCGAGCTGGAACGGATAGCGGAACATGTCGTCCGCCACCTGGCGCGCCTCCTCCGTCATCACCCCGCGCTCGGCGAGCACGTCCGCCTCGGCGAACGCTGGCTCGCGCGCCGCGAGGCGCAACAGCACGGCCGCCGGGCCGAGATTGTCGCTGAGCGCACCCAGGCTCAGGCCCGTCCAGTCGAGCGAGGCGCTCGCGGAGAGCGTGCCGCCCAGGCCCTCGGTGGCATACGCGAGCGCCGAGGCATCGAGCGTACCCGCGCCGCGCACGGCGCTGCGGATGCCGAGCGCCCCCAGGCCCGCGTGCGATGGCTCCTCGATGCTGTAGCGCGGCACGTAGTAGCCGAGCGTCACCGACGGGACCCCCCGCTTCCGGCGCACGAGCAGGTCCACGCCGGCGAGCGGCACGTGCAGCACCCCGGCGGTGCGCGGGCCACTGACGACGCGGGCCGGTGTCACCGGCAGTGCCGGCAAGGTGGGTGGCACGATGGAGGAGCGACCCGAGGTCGCGAACGCCAGGGCCAGCCGCTCGGGCGTCAGGTCCTCGCCCTCGCCTTCGGGCAGGAATACGACGGCGCTCACCGCATCGGGGACGAGGTAGCGCTCGGCCGCGCGCCGTACGTCATCGGCGGTCACGGCGGCGAGCTGTTCGAAGTCGTCGTCGAGAAGATGGATGCCACCGAGCGACTCCGCGGAGGCCAGCGCGGCGGCGCGGCCCTCCATCGACTCCATGCGGCGCGCCCAGCGCGAGCGCATCAGGGTGCGCGCACGTTCGAGCTCCACGGTCCCGGGGCCCTCGGTCACGAGCCGGGCCACGGCCGATGCGATGCCCTGGAGCGCGCGGTCGAGCTGTACCGGCTCGAGATCGGCGGCGATGGTGAAGACGCCCAGCTCGGTGGGCGTGAAGTTCGAGGCGCCGATGCCGGTGACGACGCCCGGCTCGCGCAGCAGGCGATACAGCCAGCTCCCGCGGCCCGAGCACAGCAGGCCCGCCGCCATGTCGAGCGCGATGGCGTCGGCATGGAGCGGTGGCACGGTGTGCCATCCGAGCACCAGCTCGGCGCGCGAGACGTCGCCGCGCAGCGTGCGGGTGCGCACGCCGTGGCGCGGTGGCTCCTCCGGGCTCGGGTTCACGGCACCATCGGCCGCGGGCCAGTCGCCGTAGGTGCGGCGGAGGAGGGCCACGGCCTCGTCGACGTCGATGGCGCCCACCACCGACACCACGGTGCGCGACGGCACGTAGCGCGAGTGGTAGTAGCCGGCCACGTCGTCCCGCGTGAACGCCGCCAGTTCGGCCTCGCGGCCGATGCGCCAGCGACGGATGCGGTGCCGGTCGAACATGACCTCGAACAGCGTCTCGTGCGCCACCGCGTCGGGCGAGTCCTGCTTGCGGCGCGCCTCCTGGATGATGACCTGCAGCTCGCGCTTCAGCTCGCCTGCGTCGATGAGCGAGTGGCGCAGCGCATCGGCCTGCACGGCGATGCCCGCGGCGAGCTGCGACGCCGGCAGCACCACGAAGTACGACGTGCAGTCGTAGCTCGTCGAGGCGTTCAGGTAACCGCCCGCGGCCTTCGTCTCCCGCGCGATGGCGCCGACGCCCCGCGTGGGCGTGCCCTTGAAGAACATGTGCTCGAGCACGTGCGAGATGCCGACCCAGTGGTCCGGCTCGTCGAAGAAGCCGGCGCGCACGTGGGTCACCACCGCCACCGCGGGCGCGGAATCGTCGCGCTGCACCAGGAGGGTGAGGCCGTTGGGGAGCACTTCACGGTGTACGCCGGCGGTCCAGCGACCGGCGGGGGCGAGCGTCGAGGCTTGGGTCATGGCGTGGGGCTACTGGATGATGCGCAGCACGCCCGCCTGGGCGCTGCCGCGGATGAACGCCTCGGCGTCCGTCGTGGGGATCACGATGCCGGTCTCGGTGCGGCCGCGCCGCGCGAGGTTCGCCATGAATTCCTGCATCGGCGCATCGGCATACTCGGGCTCGGCGTCCTTCATCTGGTGGAGGATCTCCTCCCAGGTGCCGCGGAACATCAGGCCGGCGAGCGTCGCGATGTAGTGGTGGTCGCCCGGCCGCTTCTGCATGGCGTGCAGCTCGGTGAGCAGCGTGCCGAACAGCTCGAGCTGGTGCGGGTTGCGCACGGTGCCGTCGGGCAGCTGCGCCTCGATCTCGCTGAGCAGCATCTCGAGCGGATCGGGCTCACCGGCCACCTCGCCCAGGCGCTGGTACCACGGCGCCAGCTCCGGATCCTCGTCGGGGAGGCGGTAGACGGTCTTCTTGAGCTCCACGCAGCGCCACAGGCCCAGCTCGTCGAAGTGATCGTCCGGCTCGGTGCGCTCGAGGTGTCGCAGCGCGGCCTCGGTCTCGCCCCGGTCGTACAGCATGTTGGCGAGGTAGATCCGCGCCTCGGCGTAATGCGGCTCGATCTCCAGCGCACGGCGGATCCAGAAGAGTGCGCCGGCGTCGTTGCCCAGCCGGTGCGCCGCGTAACCCAGGCACGCCGCGGCGTCGGGCGAGTCGGCGTGCGAGCCCACGGCGAGCTCGAAGTAGCGATGCGCCTGCCCGAGCAGGCCCTCGCGGAAGCTCGCGCGACCGAGCTGCAGCATCAGCTCGAGATCGTCCTGGAAGCCCAGCGCGACGATGCGCTCGAAGCAGCGCATGGCCCCGGTGCGATCGCCCAGCTTGAGGAGCACTTCGCCCATCCCGGCGAGCGCATCCTCGTGGTCGGCGTCGAGCGTCAGCGCGGTGTCGAAGCTCCGGCGCGACCAGGCGAACTCCTCCATCGCCATCCAGGCATAGGCGGAGCCGATATGGAGTTCGACTGAACTGGGGTACAGGGAGAGCCCTTCGCGCAGCAGGGCGAGGGCTTCATCGTAGCGAGCTTCATTGTAGAGCTGGTGGGCCTGTTCATCGAAGTCGTCGGCGCTTCGAAACGCATCCGCCATCAGGGGGCCTCCCGGCTGGGCTCCTGTATAGTAGGTGTTGGTACCCCGGCGAGGCAAGACTTCCCGCCCGTCGCGTCTCAGAAATGTATGTGCATACATGGAAACGCTTTGCCCGGCTCGTAGGGGACCGGTTGACGAATCGGCGCGACGACGTAACTTACTGACCGGTCAGTCAGCATGGGAGCCCCGTGAACCAGAGCGTCGAGCCGCGTCGCCAGCGCTGCCCCGAACTCCGCCCCGATCAGATCCTCGCCGCCGCCCATGACGTCTTCGGACGCTCGGGCTT
>JBJMOZ010000231.1:0-3928 GCA_045803465.1 Gemmatimonadales bacterium
CCCATGCTGTACCAGGTGGCGAGCGCGGCGCTCAACCCGGCGGAGATCGCGGTGCCGATCCGCTCGGTGCTCCGCAACCAGCGCAACACCGACGTGCTCATGGGCAAGGTGAGCCGTATCGACATAGAAGCCAAGCAGATATACCTCGATGGCGAGAGTAGTATCTCCTACGACTACTTGGTTCTGGCCACCGGGCTCGAAACCTCCTATTACGGCAAGGACGAGTGGGAGCGGCTGGCCCCAGGGCTCAAGGACGTCGACGACGCCCTCAAGGTCCGTGAGCGTGTGCTGCAGGCATTCGAGGAAGCCGAACGGGAGAAGGACCCCATCCGACGGCATGCGCTCCTGACGTTCGTGGTCGTCGGCGGAGGTCCCACGGGTGTCGAGATGGCGGGGGCCATCGCGGAGTTGCGGCGCTACGCCCTCGCCCGCGACTTCCGGCACATCGACCCGCGCGAGGCCACGGTGATGCTGCTCGAGGCCGGACCCAAGATCCTGCCCTCCTATCCCGACGACCTGTCCGACACCGCCAAGCAGGAGCTGCGGTCGCTCGGCGTCGAAGTGCGCACCGAGATGCTCGTGACCGACATCCAGCCCGGCTCCGTGAAGGCGGCCGGCTGGACGATCCCCACGACCACGGTGATCTGGGCGGCGGGCATGAAGGGCACGAGCCTGCTCGCCTCGCTGGGCGTGCCGCTCGACCGGATGGGCCGCGCCATCGTGGAGACCGACTGCAGCCTGCCCGGCCACCCGGAGGTGTTCGTGCTGGGCGACGCCGCGCACTTCGAGGACGAGAAGTTCGGTGGCGTGCTGCCGCCCATCGCGCAGCCGGCCATCCAGCAGGGCAAGCACACGGCGAAGAACATCATCGCCGACCAGAAGCAGAAGCCGCGCACGCCATTCAGCTACTTCGACAAGGGACAGCTCGCCGTGATCGGCCGCGGACAGGCCGTGGCCGACATCTGGCGGTTCCACTTCGGCGGCTTCCTGGCGTGGGTCATCTGGGCGGTGGTGCACATCGCCTTCCTCGTCGGGCATCGCAACCGCGTCATCGTGATGCTGCAGTGGTGGTGGGCCTATACCACCTTCCACCGCGGTGCCCGGCTCATCACGGGCCGCGACCACGTGCCGATCGACGTGGCGTTCCCCTCCCCGGAGCGCCCGCTCACCGCCGTCTCGCCGCCGCAGCCCGCCTCCGTCGCGTGACGCTCGACGCCGGGGGCGTGAAGGCGGCGGCGCGCGCACTCGGGTTCGTGGCGTGCGGCATCACCGACCTTTCGCCCACGAAGCACGGCGCGTCGCTCGACGCGTGGCTCGCGCAGGGCTATGCGGGCACGATGCGATACCTGCATCGCCAGGCGAAGAAGCGGAAGGATCCGAGCCGCATCGATCCGCGGCCGCGCACCGCCATCGTCGTCCTCGACAACTACTTCCATCCCGCCCCGCTGCCCGCGACCGGCATCAAGGTGGCACGCTACGCCCGCGGCGACGACTATCACCGCGTCACGATGCGCCGCTTGTACCAGCTCAGCGACCTGCTGCGCGACCACGGCGCCACCTATGCGCGCGCCTTCTCCGACTCGGGCCCGGTGCCCGAGCGCGAGCTGGCGCAGCGCGCCGGCCTGGGCTGGATGGGCAAGAACACGATGCTCATCCGCCCGGGACTCGGCAGCTGGTTCGTCATCGGCAGCGTGCTCACCGACCTGCTGCTCGAGTGCGACGCGCCGATGATCACCGATCACTGCGGCACCTGCACGGCGTGCCTCGACGCGTGTCCGACCGGTGCCATCATGGCGCCGCGGCTGCTCGACGCGACCCGGTGCATCTCGTATCTCACCATCGAGCACAAGGGGCCGATCCCCGACGCGATCGTGCCGACGCTCGACGGCTGGGGATTCGGCTGCGACATCTGCAACGAGGTGTGCCCCTGGAACGAGCGCTTCGCGACGCCGACGACGGTGGCGGAGTTCTCGCCGCGCGGGGACGCGGAAGGACGCGGCGCGGAGTTCTTCGAGCGGATGTCGGAGAAGGAGTTCGCGGAGCGGTACGACGGAACGCCGCTGGAGCGGACGGGGGTGGAGGGGATGCGGAGGAATGCGAGGGCGGTGGAGGTGGGGCGAGGGTTGGAAAGCGGGATGTGAGGTTGTCCTGCATGTGAGGAGCCCGTCGGGAACCTTCCCCCTGCGCCCGGTGTCCCTTCCCCCGTCACCACTGTCCAGACCTACCTCGCCGCACGGAGTCCCGATGGCAACTCGGGCCGATTTTTCGGATGAGGAGTGGGAAGTACTGGTCCGCACGCCGTTGCTGGCGTGCTGGGCCGTGATCGCGGCCGCGCCCACCGGTCCCATCGGGATGGTCACCGAGCTGCAGGCGATGCTCGGCGCCATGAGCGAGACGCGGCGGCGGGCGCCGGCGGGGTCGCTCGTGTCGGCGCTCTCGGCGAGCCTGCGGCACCGCATCAACCAGAGCGAGCTGCGGGTGAACGAGCTGCCGGTGGAAGTGGTGCGGCTGCGGGCCATCGAGGCCGCCCGGGAAGCGACCGCATTGCTCGTGGCGCGAGGGGCGCAGGACGAGCTTGCGCCCTACGCGGGCTGGATCATCGAAGTGGCGGCACAGGTGGCGGCCGCGACGAAGGAGAGCGGTGGACTCGGTGCCGGCTCGCGGGTGCGGCCCCAGGAGTCTTCGCTCATCGACGAGCTCAAGCGGGCCCTCGAACCCGCACCGGTCGATGGCTCAGAACGCCCCTCGGAGCCGAGTGTGTGAACTTTTTACACCCAAGGCGGGATATCCTGTATCGTTTGGGGAGTTGACGCGCGTCCAGTGACCCTGTTTGTTACAGGCCACTATTTGATCAGGACCCTCATGCGGAACGCAGGAAAGGATGGTCGGGATGCGTAGACTGATGCTCGCCAGCATGCTCGCTGCCTCGGTGGTGGGATGCGCCTCGAAGAAGGACCTCGAGAAGGCACAGACGGAAGCCACGGCGCTCGCCGCCGAGAAGGACAGCCTGCTCAGCGAGGTGCTCGCCACCACGAAGCTGGTGAGCGACATCAACGGTGAGATGGCGAAGGCGAAGGGCCTGGGCGTCAGCCCGACCACGCCGAGCGAGCGCGCCTCCACGTCGGCGGCCGAGGATCGGCAGATCCTCCTCGGCAAGATCCGCGAGGCGGTGGCCCGCCTGAACGAGAGCGAAGCGCAGCTCGAGCGCTCCAAGACGCGCCTGGCCGCGATGGAGAAGAAGGACTCGCGCCTCGTCGCGCAGGTCAACCAGTTCCAGACGCAGGTGGCCGAGCTCCGCACCAACATCGAGACGCAGCAGAAGCTGATCGAGGAGCAGTCCACCACCATCGCCGCGCAGAAGGTCCAGATCGACTCGCTGGGCGCCGAGGTCACGACGGTGACGAGCACCAACATGGCGCTCAACGACAGCGTGACGAAGAGCGAGGCCAAGCGCGCCGAGGGCTTCATCGCGGTCGGCACGAAGGACTCGCTGAAGGCGGCGGGCCTGCTGGTCGAGGAAGGCAGCAAGTTCCTCGTCTTCGGCAGCAAGAAGACGATGCCGGCGCGCAAGATGACGCCGGAAGCGTTCACCAAGGTCGACATCCGCAACGACCGCTCGATCGCGCTGCCCGAGGGCAAGAAGTACAAGCTCCTCTCGCGCCAGGATCCGGCGTACCTGCAGCCGGGCCCGGACAGCAAGGGCAAGCTCGTCGGCACGCAGACGATCACCGATCCCGAGGCGTTCTGGGCGGCATCGAAGTACGTGATCATCGTCGAGGATTGAGCCCATGAGGACAACGCGGAACGTCATCGTTCTCGCGCTGCTCCTCCTCCCGGCCGGTGTCCTGCGCGTCGCGGCGCAGGCACCGGCCGCGGCGCTTCTGGCGGGGGCGGTCGCGGCCGCTCCCGACACGATGCGCGCAGGCGC
>JBJMOZ010000241.1:0-2722 GCA_045803465.1 Gemmatimonadales bacterium
CCCGGACGTGGATGGCCATAATGTCGAAGCCGTGGATGCCGCCATCGCACAGGCAAAACAATCGGACCGTCCGACCCTGATCTGCTGCAAGACCATCATCGGCAAGGGCTCGCCGAACCTGCAGGGCGGCGACAAGGTGCACGGCGCCGCGCTGGGCGACAAGGAAGTCGCCGCCACGCGTGAGAGCCTGGGCTGGAAGCACCCGCCCTTCGAGATACCCGAGGCCGTGTACCGCGCGTGGGACGCGCGTGCGCGCGGCGCGGCACACCAGGCAGACTGGGATCGGCGTTTCGCGCAGTACGAAAGCGCGCATCCGGCCGAGGCGGCCGAGTTCAAGCGCCGCGTCGCGGGCGACCTGCCCGCCGACTGGGCCGCGACGGTCGAGTCCACCGTGGCCGCCGCGGTGGCCAAGGGCGAGACTGTCGCGACACGCAAGGCCTCGCAGATCGCGATCGAGGCATTCGCGAAGAAATTGCCGGAGCTGCTCGGCGGATCGGCCGACCTCACCGGCTCCAACCTCACGAACTGGTCGGGCAGCAAGCCGGTGACCGCGTCGGAAGCCGGCAACTACGTCTACTACGGCGTGCGCGAGTTCGGCATGGCCGCCATCGGCAACGGCGTGGCGCTGCACGGCGGCTTGATCCCCTACTCGGGCACGTTCCTCACGTTCTCCGACTACTCGCGCAACGCGCTGCGCATGGCCGCGATCATGCGGGCGCGCAACATCTTCGTGTTCACCCATGACTCCATCGGCCTGGGCGAGGACGGCCCGACGCACCAGGCGGTCGAGCAGACCGCGAGCCTGAGGCTCATCCCCCATTTGGACCTGTGGCGGCCGTGCGACACGGTGGAGACGGTGCTGGCATGGGCCGCCGCCCTCGAGCGCCGCGATGGCCCGAGCGCGCTCGCGCTCTCGCGCCAGAACCTGCCATTCGTGCCGCGGACGGCCGAAGTGGTCGCGGCCATCCGCCGCGGCGGCTACGTGCTCGCGGATGTCGCGAGCGCCAAGGCCGCGATCATCGCGACCGGCTCCGAAGTGTCGATCGCGCTCGCCGCGCAGAAGGAGCTCGCGCAGGCGGGCGTGGCGGTGCGCGTCGTGTCGATGCCGTGCACCAGCCTCTTCGACCGCCAGGACGCCGCGTACCGTGGCTCGGTCCTGCCGCGCGGCCTGCCGCGCGTGGCGATCGAGGCCGGCGTCACCGATGGCTGGCGCAAGTACGTGGGCCTCGAGGGCGAGGTCATCGGGATCGACCGCTTCGGCGAGTCAGCGCCGGCGGGCGACGTGTACAAGTTCCTCGGCGTCGATGCGGCGCATCTCGTCCAGGCCGTGCAAAGAGTCGTCGCCCCGGCCCCGGGCAAAGGCGATCCGGGGCAGGCTCCGGCAAGGGCCTCGTGATTGGACCCCGGGCCAGAATCGCGTAGCGACGCCCGGGGAGACGCGCTCGCCATACGCTCGGCGCGGCCGGGCGACGCGCCCGCGATCGCCGCGGTGCACCGCGAGAGCTGGCGAACGACGTATGCGGGCATTCTTCCCCTCGACGTGATCGCCGCGCACGCCGGCCGCACCGGAGAAGCCACCTGGCGCCGGCGCATCGTCGACCAGCGCGCCGCGGCCGCCACCTGGGTCGCGGAGAGCGACGGGCACATCGTCGGCTTCGCCAACTGCGGCGACGCGCGCCACCTGCTCGAGGGCATCGACGCCGAGATCTACGCGCTCTACGTGCTGCAGGCCCACCAGCGCCGCGGGGCCGGGCGCGAGCTCGTGCGCGCCTGCGCGCGCCATTTCGTCCGCCACGGCCAGTTCGGCTTCTACCTCTGGGTCCTCAAGGCCAACCGCGCGCGCCTCTTCTACGAAAGCCTGGGCGGGGTCGAGATGGGCGAGAAGACCGAGCGGCTCGGACGCCTGCACTCGTTCTCGCAGGTCGCCTACGGCTGGCACGACCTCACCGCGCTCGTGGCCCTGCCCGATGAAACGGTAAAATGAACCCTTCTCACCGCATTTCCCTTCCCGGAGCCTTTCCGCAATGACCGTCCGCGTCGCCATCAACGGCTACGGCCGCATCGGCCGCAACATCCTTCGTGCCCACTACGAGTCGAACAAGAGCCACGACCTGCAGATCGTCGGCATCAACGACCTGGGCCCGCCCGAGACCAACGCGCACCTCACGCGCTTCGACACCGTGCACGGCAAGTTCCCCGGCAAGGTCGAGGTCGACGGCGACCACATGGTCGTGAACGGCGACCGCATCCGCGTGGTGGCGCAGCGCGACCCGTCGCAGCTGCCGTGGAAGGACCTCAAGGTCGACGTGGTGCTCGAGTGCACCGGCTTCTTCACCACCAAGGAAAAGGCCGGGGCGCACCTGAAGGGCGGCGCCGGCAAGGTGATCATCTCGGCGCCCGGCGGCAAGGATGTCGACGCCACGGTGGTCTACGGCGTGAACCACGACGTCCTCCGGGCGAGCCACACCGTCATCTCGAACGCCTCGTGCACGACCAACTGCCTGGCGCCGCTGGTCAAGCCCCTGCACGAGAAGATCGGCCTGGTGAACGGCCTCATGACCACGGTGCACGCCTACACCAACGACCAGGTGCTCACCGACGTCTTCCACGAAGACCTGCGCCGGGCGCGTTCGGCCACCCAGTCGATGATCCCGACGAAGACCGGCGCCGCGGCCGCCGTGGGACTCGTGCTTCCCGAGCTGAACGGCAAGCTGGACGGCTT
>JBJMOZ010000242.1:0-18960 GCA_045803465.1 Gemmatimonadales bacterium
TCGATCTCGAGCCGGTCGATCGTCTGCCAGTCGGCGAACGTCACCACGCGCACCCCGCCGGCGGCGAGGGGCGCATCGAGCGCGGCGCGATCGCCCTGTGGGGCAGGCAGGTGGCCGGCAGCATGGTCGGCCAGCAGCTGCTCGGCCGACTCCGTGGCGCACGGCTTGTTGGTGCCGATGACGCCGCTCGGTCCGCGCTTGATCCAGCCGGCCACGTACACCCCGGGCAGCGTCTCCGCCGCGCCAGGCGCGGCCAGGACGCGCCCCGCGGCATTGGGAATCGTGCCGGTTCGCTCGTCGAATGGGAGGCCCGGAAGTGCCACCCCCTTGTACCCGACCGACCGGAAGACCAGCCCGACCGGCAGCACCTCGGTCTCGTCGGTGGCGACGGCGCGAATGCCACCCCGGCCGTCGTCGACGAGCCGGTTGCGCACCACGCGGATGCCCTCGACGCGATCGGCGCCGAGTACCTCGACCGGCGAGGTGTGGAACCTGAACACGACGCGGTACGGCCGTCCGAGCGGCAGGCGCGCGGCGTACTCGCGCAGCGTGGCGAGGTTCTTCTCCGCCATGCGGTCCTCCGCCTTCGCGAGTTCGGCGGCGCTGAGCTCGTCGAGCTCGAGGTCACGCGGGTCGACGATCACGTCGGCATCCGGCAGGTGACCGAATTCCTTGAGCTCGGGATTGGTGAAGGCCGCCTGCACCGGCCCACGGCGGCCGAGCACGTAGATGGTGCGGACCCGGCTGGCCTCGAGGCCCGCCAGTGCATGCGCCGCCAAATCGGTCGCGGCGAGGTCGCTGGTGCGACTCGCGAGGATGCGCGCGACGTCCATCGCGACGTTGCCGACGCCAACGACCGCGGCCGCGTCCACGCCGAGGTCCAGCTCGAAATCACGGAAGTCGGGGTGCCCGTTGTACCAACCGACGAACTCCGTGGCGGCGTGGCTGCCGCGCAGCCCCTCGCCCGGGATGCCAAGGGTCCGGTCGGTCTGCGCACCGACGGTGTAGAGGACGGCATCGTAGTGCGACCGCAGCTCGTCGTGCGAGAGGTCGCTTCCCACCGTCACGTTGCCGAGAAAGCGGAAGCCCGGCTGGGACGCGATGCGGTCGTAGATGCGGGAGACCGACTTGATCTTCGGGTGGTCGGGCGCCACGCCGCCGCGCACGAGGCCGTACGGGGTCGGCAGGCGATCGAACATGTCGATCTCGATGCCGGGATGCTTCTTCTGCAGGTGCTCCGCGGCGTAGAAGCCCGCGGGGCCCGAACCCACCACGGCCACCCGCAGCGGCAGCCCATCCTGATCGGTCACGTCAGCGCCCTCGCGCCATGTCCACCACCACGCTGTCGATCTGCGCCAGGATCGCGCGCGTCGGCTGGGTGTGATGATTGGCCTGCACCGAGAACACCAGGCCCTTGCCGCCCTCGAGCTCCACGAAGCCGGAGAGCGTGTTGACGCGCGAGATGCTGCCGGTCTTCGCGCGCACCTTGCCCTCGAGCGGCGTGCCGCGGAAGCGGTTGCGCAGCGAGCCGGTGTTGCCCGCCTGCGGCAGCCCCGCGGCAAACGTCGCCCAATGCGGGTGCTGCCGGATGAAGCGCAGCAACTGCGTGAACGCGAGCGGCGACACGAGATTCGACGCGGAGAGGCCGGAGCCGTCACTCAGCGCGAACTGGGTCGAGTCGATGCGCACGGAGTCGATGAGGAAGCGCCGCTCCAGCTTCACGCCCTCGTCCCACGAGCCGCCGCCGCCGTAGATCCGGCCGAGCTGCTTGAGGACCATCTCGGCGTACCAGTTCTGGCTGGTGTTCAGGATCGGGAAGATCCAGTCGCGCATCGGCCGGCCGCTCACGTTGGCGAGCGCGGGGCCGCGGCGGGCGCCCTGGTAGAGCGTCGAGTCGGTGGTGGAGCGCGTGGCGCCCGTGACCGAGATGCCGCGCGCGGCGAGGGCTCCCCTGAGCGCGCGGGCCGCGTACAGGTTCGGGTCCGGCAGCGCGAGGGACTCGGTGCGCGTACGGCCGCCGAACTGCACGGTGCCCTCCGCCCAGACGTGCATGGTGCCGGGCTCGCGGAAGAAGTCGATCGTCTCCTCCGCGCCGGCGGGGACGGTACGCGTGCGGTTCTCGAGCGTCACGTCGCCGAAGTCGGGCGTGAAGCCGAGCGTGGCGGGTTCGCCATCGCGACTGCCGGGCGCATAGGTGATGTCGATGGCGTTGTCGTTGAAGCCGAGGCCGCTCACCGGTGCGGCGTACCACCAGTTGAGGTCGTAGGCCTCCCAGCCGGGGTGCACCAGCGCGCCGTCGAAATAGCTGCCGTCGCCCACGAGATCTCCCTCGATGCTCGTGACGCCGCGGGCCACCAGCGTGTCGACCAGCGCAAGCATGCGGTCGGCAGGATCGCGGTCGCAGACGCCCGCGAGGAGCGTGTCGGTGGCGAAGCAGCGACGGCCGAACGTGGGATCCCCGCGGCCGTAGAGCACGAGGTCGCCCCGTACGACACCGTTCACCACGGGGCCGGAGGCGTAGATGCTCGTCTTCACCGTGAAGTCGGGCGAGAAGAGCGCGCTCGCCACGGCGGCCACCACGAGCTTGGTGTTGCTCGCCGGGATGAACATCCGGTCCGCGTTGCGCCCGTAGACGAGCTTGCCCTTCTCGTCCACCACCGCGACGCCCCAGAGGTGGCGGTTGAAGGGCGGCGCGTCGAGGCGGGTGTCGAGGCGCTTCCTGAGTGCCGACGACTGGGCCTGCATGGGGGCCGCAACGCCCATGGTCGCGCCGATCAGGACGGCGAGGAGGGTGGCGCATCGTCCGAGTTCACTCATATGCCACCCGCGGGTCCGCCTTTGCATACGCCAGGTCCGTCAACAGGTTCACCAGCACGAAGAGCACGCTCAGGAACAGGATCGCGCCCTGCACGGCCGGCAGGTCGCGCTTCTCGATGGCGTTCAGCACGTAGCGGCCGACGCCGGGCCATGAAAAGATCGTCTCGGTCAGGATCGAACCCGTCAGATAGCTGCCGAAATCGAGCCCTAGCACCGTGATCACCGGCAGCAATGCGTTGCGGAGCCCGTGGTGCAGCACCACGCGCGACTCGCCCAGGCCCTTCGCGCGCGCGGTGCGGATGAAGTCGCTCTGCAGCGCCTCCTGCAACGATGCGCGCGTCATGCGGGCGATGACCGCGATGGAGCGCATGCCGAGCGTCACGGCCGGGAGGATGAGGTACGTCAGCCCCCACGAGCCCGACGGCGGCAGCCAGCGGAGCGTCACGGCGAAGATCAGGATGAGCACGAGACCCACCCAGTATACCGGGAAGGAGACGCCGAGATAGGCGCCCAGCGTCATGAACCGATCCCACCACGTGCCGGGCCGCCAGGCCCCGACCACGCCCACCAGGATGCCGAGCGTCGTGGCCAGGAGCATTGCCGCGAGCGCCAGTCGCAGGGTATAGGGGAAGCGCTGCAGCAATTCCTTGAGGATCGGCCGGCGGGTGATGTAGGAGTTGCCCAGGTCGCCCCGCGCCAGCTTGCCGGCGTAATGGCCGAACTGCACGGGCAGCGGCTGGTCGAGCTTCAGTTCCCGCCGCAGGCGCGTGATGGTCGCCGAGTCGGCGCGCTCGCCCACCATCGCGAGCACCGGGTCGCCGGGTGCCACGTAAAGAAGGAGGAAACTCACCACCAGCACGCCGAACAGTGTCGGCAGCACGAGGAGGAGGCGCCGCAGCAGGAATCGGATCACGGGATGATGCGCGCCTCCGTCCAGCGCTGGCCGTTGAATATCGCGGGAATGTCCCAGCCCTCCACTCGCGGATTCCGGGCCCACAGGTCCATCGGGAACCAGAGGAAGATCCATGGCGCGAGTTCGTGCAGGCGCGCGTCGACCTGACGCGCGAGCCGCAGCTTCTCCGCCTCGTCGATGGTGGTGCGGAGGCGCAAGGTGAGACTGTCGATCACGGGGTCGTCGAGGAAGGCGTAGTTCCCGCCCGTGCCCGCGTTCCGCGAATGGAACAGCGGATACGTGAAGTTCTCCGGGTCAGGATAGTCGGCGTACCAGTCGGTGAGGAAGAGGTCGGCCTCGCCCTTCCGGACGGCGGCGCGGGCGCTGGAGGCGTCGCGCTGGATGATCTCCACCGAGACCCCCACCGCCGTGAGGCTCTGCTGCACCGACTGGGCGATGCGCGCGAGCTCGGCGCGCTGCGACCGCCACAGCTTGAGCGTCAGGCCCGTGGGATAGCCCGCCTCGGCCAGCAGCGCCCGGGCCCGGGCGGTGTCGAACGGGTAGGGCTGGAGCGTGGAATCGTGGCCGCCCACGCCGGGCGGAATGACCCCGCCCGCTCGCACGCCGCGGCCGGCCATGACGGTCTCGAGCAGGGTGGAGACGTCGATGGCGTGATTCAGCGCCCGCCGGACGCGGACGTCGGCCAAGGGCCCGCGCTTCGTGTTGATCGCGATGTACAGGTCGCGGATGGCCGGTCGGCGCCGCAGCTCCCCGGCGCGGGCTGCCTCCCAGCGGCGGGTCTCGCCGAAGGGGATCTCCACCACGCTCAGGCCGCCCGCCTCGTACTCGGCCGCCTGCGTGAGCGGTTCGGGGATGATGCGGATGCGCAGGCTGTCGGCCTTCGGCGCGCCGCCCCAATAGCCGTCGTTGCGGACGAGCACGATGGCATCGTCGTGCGACCACGAGACGAAACGCCACGGCCCGCTGCCGACGGGCTCCTGGTCGAAGTCCTCCGGGGTCGGCGTGGGGACGATGGCCGTGGTCGGCATGGCGAGGAGCTTCGGGAAGATGTTGAGCGGCTCCTCGAGCATGAAGACGAGCGTGGAGTCGTCCACGACCCGCATGCCGTCGACGTCTCCCGCCTTGCCGCCGTTGTAGGCGCGGGCACCAAGAATGGGAAACAGCGGCCACGGCCGGCCGCCGAGCGAGGTGGGGGAGAGGGCCCGGAGGAAGGAGGCCCGCACGTCGGCGGTGGTGAGCGGCCGACCGTCGTGAAAGACGGCATCGGTACGGACGTGGAAGGTGTATGTGATTCCGGCACTGTCCACTTCCCAACGGGTGGCCAGGCCGGGCACGAGCCGTCCATCCACGTCGAAGCGCGTCAGGTTGTCGAACAGCAGGGCCGTCACCTCGCCGGTCGGGACGTCGGTGGAGAAGGCCGGATCGAGCGACCGCGGATCGTAGGTGAAGTAGTACTCCAGCGTGCGGCTGGGCCCCGACGGGCGGCAGCCCGCGGCGAGGAGGAAGCCCCACAGCAGCGTTCGAAGGCGCATTGGGAGTGCCGTAATCACGGCGGTCGCGGTGCAGCGAAGGGCAGGCGAGCCGATGGTGTGGTCAAAACATTGACACCGCCATCTAAAGCGGCAAAAATACGGAGGTTACAGCATACCGTCAATCGACGAGAGCGTCCATGCCTGCAGGCCGACGACGCAACGGACGAACTTGGAGTGTCTTATTTCTTGCCGCACGTGACCACGGGTCGGGCGCGCCTGAAGACGTTGGGCCGAAGTCTGCCGCTGCTGGGCGCCCTTCTCGTGGCCGGCGCCGGCGTGGGCTTGGCGCAGACACAGCGCCGGGTGGTGCGTGGCCTCACGTTCGAGGGCAACAAGTCGTTGCCGGACGCATTGCTGGCGAACTCCATCTCGACGACGGCGTCGAGCTGGTTCGCGCGCGTGGGGCTCGTCCGCTGGATGGGCCTAGGCGAGAAGCGGTTCTTCAACGAGCTGGAGTTCCAGCGTGACGTGCTGCGCCTGCAGGTGCTCTACCGGCGAAGCGGCTTTCCGGACGTGCAGGTGGACACGGTGGTCAAGCGCACGCCGACCGACGTGTTCGCCACCTTCAAGATCAAGGAAGGCAAGCCGATCGTCGTGACCGAGTTCGCCATCACGGGGCTCGACAGCCTGCCGTCAAAGGAGCGGCGCGGGGTGCGTGAGAACCTGCCGTTGCGGAAGGGGCAACCGTTCGACCTGGCCCGCCTCGAGGCCAGTGTCGACACGGTGATCTGGCGCATGCGCAGCAGGGGCTACCCACGCGCCGACGCCTTCCGCGAGTACACGGTCGACAGCGCCGCGCGCACCGCCACGGCGGGCATCGACCTGGCGCCGGGGCAACGCATGCGGGTCGGCGCCGTCCGCGTCGAGGGCACCAACCGGGTGGATTCGAACGTGGTGCGCGCCCTGATGGTGACGCGCGAGGGACGGGTCTACTCCGAGAGCGAGCTCTTCGCGAGCCAGGCCAACCTCTACCGCTCCGACCTCTTCCGGCTCGCGGCGGTGTCCCTCGATTCGACGGTGTGGGACCCGCAGGACACCATCGTGCCGCTCGTGGTGCGCGTCTCGGAGTCGTTGCGCTACCGCGCGCGGGCCTCGATGGGCTACGCCACGCAGGACTGCTTCCGGACCTCGGCCGGCATCGCCCGACGCAATTTCCTCGGCGCCGGGCGCATCCTCGACGTCAGCGGCCGGCTCTCCAAGCTCGGTGTCGGCGCCCCGACCGACTTCGGGCTGCAGGAGGGTTTCCTCTGCCAGGCGCTCAAGGAAGACTCGATCGGCTCGTCGAAGCTCAACTACAACGTCACCGCGTCGGTGAAGCGGCCCGCGTTCCTCTCGCCGAAGGCGTCGATCACCGTGTCGGCGTTCTCCGAGCGACGGAGCGAGTTCCGCATCTACCTCCGCGAGGACATCGGCTCGTCGATTGCCGTGACGCGCGAGTCGAACATATGGCGTGATCCGATCACGCTCTCGTACACCTTCTCCTACGGCCGCACGCAGGCGACACCGGCCGTCTTCTGCTCCTACTTCAACGCCTGCACGGCCGAGACCCGCTCGCTGCAGGAGCAGCGCCGGCCGCTGGCCATCCTCGGGCTGCGCGCCATCCAGACGCGGGTGAACAACCCCGTCGAGCCCGGGAGGGGGCACGTCTACCTGGGCGAGTTTGCCTGGAGCTCGACCCTCATCGGGTCGTCGGAATTCCAGCAGTTCACCCGCCTGGTGGGGGAGGCGCGCTGGTACACCACCCTCATGCGGGACGTGGTGCTGGCCACCCGGGCGCGCGCAGGCATGGTGTTCGGCGGCGGCATCAGCAGTCTCGACGTGCCGACGTTCATCCCGGTGGAGCATCGCTTCTACGGCGGCGGCCCGAACGACGTGCGCGGCTACAGCTTCAACCAGCTCGGGCCGGTGGTGTATGTCGTGGACTCGGTGAACGTGCCACCCGAGGGCATCACGGCGGTCGACCAGGACAACGTGCTGGCGTATGCCACCGGCGGCAACTCGCTCGCCGTGGGCAACGTCGAGCTGCGCGTCCCGTCACCGTTCCTCGGCTCGCTGCTGCGCTTCGCCCTGTTCGCGGACGTCGGCAGCGTGTGGCAGCGCGGTACCACCGCCCCGACGCCGCTGGCCTTCCGCATCACGCCCGGCGTGGGCGTGCGCCTGCAGACCCCGGTCGGCCCGTTCCGGCTCGACGTCGCATACAACCCGTACCGGCTGCAGTCGGGCGTGCTCTACGAGAACCGCCCCAATGGCGACCTCATCGAGGTGCAGGACCCGGTCGCCGGGGGTCCCTACCAGTACCAGAAGCCGGACCGTGAAGGCATCAAGATCAACATCACGGTAGGCCAGCCGTTCTGATGAAGCCCCTGCTGCGCGGCCTCCTCCTCCTCGTGCTCGGCGTCGCGGCGTCGGCAGTGGGCCTCCTGCTTGCGCTGGTGCTGACGCCACCGGGGCGCGCGCTGCTGGCCAGGAACGTGGAGCAGGTGCTCGCGGGCGTGCTGCGCGGAGAGGTGCACATCGGCCGCATCACGGGCTCATTCCTGCGCGACCTGCACCTGGAGCAAGTGGAGATCCGCGATACCAGCGGCGCCGTGTTCGTGCAGGCCGCCGAGGTGGACGTGCGGTTTCAAATCCCCTCGCTGCTGGCGAAGCGCTACGTCCTCGATCGCGTCGAGCTGGTGCGGCCGGTCGTGAACCTCGTGCGCTATCCGAGCGGCCGCTGGAACTACGAGGACGTGCTGAAGCTCGGAGAGTCCAAGGGCACGGGCAAGCGCGACCTGATCGAGTTGCACGACGTGACGCTCGAGGACGCCGGCGTGAGCCTCACCTATCCATGGCCCGCGGCGAACCTGTCGGACCGGCAACGTGATTCGGTCATCGCCCTCGCGCGCACCATCCCGGGACGCATCGTGGGCCGGACACGACACGGCATGAGCCGCGTGATCGTTGCCACGGGCGTGAACGGCCATCTGCGGCGACTGCGCATCTCCGACCCCGACCGCACCCGGCCGGTGCTCGTGGTGGTGGACACGATGCGGGCGGACGTGAGCGACCCGCTCGTGCAGGTGCGTCAGCTCGAGGGCGTCATCGAGCAGCGTGCCGACTCGCTGCGCCTGTGGCTGACGCGCGTGCGGCTGCCGAAGACCATCGCGTCGGTGGAGGGGACGGTCACGTTCCCCAAGGGCGCCCTGCTGCTCGACGTGCGCGCCCGCGCGCCGCAGCTGGCGCTGGCCGACGTGCGCTTCATCTCGCCCGACCTGCCCGACATGACGGGCCACGCGACCGCCATCGCCAAGTGGGAAACGCGCACGCGCACCGCCTACGACCTGCGGGACCTCGTGCTGGTGGACGGTCCCGAACGCATCGAGGGCGGCCTGGTGGCGGTGGTCGATTCGGCACGGGGGCTGGGCGTACGACGGCTGCGGCTGCAACTCGACCAGGTGAACCTCGACAAGGTGCGGCCGTTCCTCGACACGCTGCCCTTCGACGGGCGCCTGACCGGCCCGGTGCAGGCCGACGGCTGGCTCAACGACATCACCGCCAGCGGGAATCTCGCCTTCGCGGATGCGGCGGTGCCGGGCACGCCGGTGAGCCGGTTCCGCTTCGAGGGCGGCATCCGCACCGGTGCGGCGCTCACGTTCCACGGCTTCCGCGTCAACGAGAGCGACATCGACCTCGGGACGGTGAAGCGCATCGCTCCGGCGGCGGCGCTCGACGGCCGGCTCGCCGCGTCGGGCACGCTGGAAGGCCCGCTCGACAACGTCACCTTCGATGGCACGGCCGTGCACCGGCAGGGCAACCTGCCCGAGAGCCGGGTAATCGGCCGGGCGCGCCTGGACATCCGCACCGACGAGCCGCAGGTCGATGCCGACGTGCGACTCGATCCCCTGTCGTTCGAGGGCATCCGCCCATCCTTCCCCTCGCTGCCGGCGCAGGGCAGCCTCAGCGGGTCCGTGCGCCTGCTCGGGCCGCTCACGCGGCTCGCCATCACCGCCGACGTGCAGGGCGAACTCGGTGCGATACAGGCCGACGGCATCGTCGGCATGGACGAGCCCCGGTTCGTGGCCGACGGGCTCAACGTCGCATTTCAGCGGCTCGACCTCGCCGCACTCAGTGGTCGGCCCGAGCTCACCACCCAGCTCGACGGCCTGCTCAGCGCAACCGGTGCCTTCGACACCACGCGCGCGCCCGAGGGCGAGCTGCGGTTCCTGCTCGACGGGGGCAGCATTCGCGGCGTGCCGATGGATTCGGCGGGGCTGACGGCGAGGGCCGCGAACGGCATGCTGCGCATCGACTCGCTGACCGCCGACATCGGCGGCGTGCACCTGGGTGGGGGCGGGACGATCGGCTGGCAGGCACCCGAGCGCGGCGAGATGACCTTCAAACTTTCCGCCGACAGCCTGGTCCGGCTCGACTCGCTCGCGCTCGCCCTCAGCGGCCTGAAGCGCGATACGTCGACGGTCTGGCGCGAGCTCGATGGCGTCGTGTCCGGCGACCTGTCGGTGCGCGGCAACCTGGACACGCTCGAGGCGAGCGGCGCGGTGGTGGCGAACGGTCTCGTATTCGAGCGCGCACGGCTCGGGCGGCTCACGACGCGCTTCAACTGGATCGGCGGTGCGCATCCCGTCGCCAGCCTGCAGGTCACGGCCGATTCGCTCAGCCGCAACGACCAGTTCGTGCGCGATGTCGACGTGCAGCTCGCCGGGCCGCTCGACTCGCTCGCCTGGCACGTGGGAGGAGGGGTCGGCGCGTCGAGCTCGCTGCTGGCGTCGGGCCGGGTATGGGGTCCCGCCGAGCACCGGATGCTGGCCGTCGACACCGCCGACATGCGGCTGCTCACCGGCCGCTGGGTCCTGCAGGCGCCGGCCACCATCACGCTCAGCGACTCGACGCCGGGCGTGACGCCGCTGCACCTCGTCGCCGCCGACGGCCGCGGCCAGGTCCGGGTCGAGGGCCGTGTGCCGTGGAAGGGCGAGGGCGACCTGCACGTCGAGGCGCTCGGAGTGCAGGTACGCGACCTTTACGCGCTCGCGCAGCTGGACACGACCGGCGTCGGCGGCACGGTGGGCATCAGGGTGGACATGGCCGGCACCGACCGCTCACCGAGACTCAATGGGTCCGTGTCCCTCGAGGACTTCCGGATGGGCGAGTCGATGGGCCCGTTCGCGGAAGGTCTCTTCAACTACGCCGACCGCACCTTCGAGGGCGGCCTCGTGCTCTGGCGCACGGGCGAGCCCGTGCTGCTCGTGACCGCCAAGGCCCCCCTCGATCTCGCCTTCACCAAGGTGAAGCAGCGCCAGCTGCCGGGGCCCATCTCGCTGCGCGCCCGCGCCGATTCCGTGGACCTGGGGCTGCTCGAGGCGCTGACCACGAGCGTGCAGCGGGTGCGCGGCACGCTCAAGGCCGACGTGCGGGTGGAAGGCACGTGGGAGCAGCCGGACCTTGCGGGGTTCGTGGAATTGCAGGATGCCGCGATGACCGTGGCGGGGCTCAACACCCGGTTCACCGACATGAACGCGCGGGCCGAGCTCACGGGCGACTCGATCGTGGTGCAGCGGTACGCCATGAAGGGTGGCAACGGCACGGCCGAGGGCGAGGGCATGGTGCGCCTGGCCGGGCTCACCAACCCCATCGTCGAACTGCGCCTGCGCGCGCAGAAGTTCCGGGCCATCGATCAGAGCGATTTCCTCACGCTCACCGTGTCGGCGGCGGTGCAGCTGGCGGGTCCGCTGTCGGCGCCGGTGCTGACCGGCGGCGCCGTGGCCGATCAGGGCGTGCTGCAGTTCGCCGACCTCATCAGCAAGCGGGTCATCGACCTCGACGATCCCGAGAACGCGATGTTCGTCGACACCACGCTGGTGCGGCGCCGCAAGCTGGGCACCGACGCGCGGACGCGCTTCCTGCAGGTGCTCAAGGTCGAGGACCTGCGCCTCGTGATCGGCGAGGATTTCTGGCTGCGCTCGAGCGAGGCGAACATCAAGCTGACCGGCGACGTGCGGGTCAGCAAGACGGAGAAGGTCTATCGCATCGACGGCACCATGAATGCCGAGCGCGGACGGTACGCGGTGCTCAACAAGGATTTCGACGTCACCCGCGGCGAAGTCCGGTTCTTCGGCACGCCCGACCTGAACGCGGGGCTCGACCTCGAGGCGCAGCACGTGGTCCGCACCGCGAGCGACGAGGAGCTGCCGGTCATCGCCAAGGTCACGGGCACGCTGCTCAGCCCCAAGCTCGCGCTCACCAGCTCGGTGCGGCCGCCGGTGTCGGAGACGGACCTGGTGAGCTATCTCATCGCCGGGGCTCCGCTCAGCCAGACCGGACAGGGCGGACAGTCGCTCGTGGGGAACGCACTGCTCTCGTACGCCCTTGGCGCCGCGTCGAGCGAGATCGAGCGGGCACTGGTGTCGGACCTCGGCCTGCCGATCGACCTGCTGCAGATCCGTCCGATCGTGGGCACCGGCACCGGCACGACCGGCGGGCTCACCACCGCCTTCTCCGTCTCGGCGGGCAAGCAGCTCGGCAGCCGTACCTTCGTCTCGCTCAACGCGGGCTTCTGCCCGAGCTCGCTGTCGTCCTTCGACTACCGCAATTTCGGCGTGGGCGTCGAGTATCGCTTCAGCCGGCAGTGGAAGGGCCAGCTCGTCATGGAACCGGCGCTGCGCTACTGCGGCCAGACCACCCTCGGCAGCACGCTGACGTCGTCGACGCTCTACCAGTTCGGCGCCGACCTGCTGTGGGAGAAGGAATTCTGATGCCGAAGGTGGTGATGATCGCGAACCCCGCCGCCGCCCGCACCGCCGCCCTCGCGGTGGACGGCGTGCGCCAGGTGTTCGCCTCGGCCGGCTGGGACGCCGAGATCCTCGCCACCGGGGGCCCGGGTGACGCGCACGTGCTGGCGGAGTACGCCGTCCGGGAAGGCGCCGACGTGTGCGCCGTGTTCGGCGGTGACGGCACGACGATGCAGGCGGCCAAGGCGCTCGTCGGCACCGACGTCGTGCTCGGCCTCATTCCCGGCGGCACCGGCAACCTGCTGGCTGGCAACCTGCGCATCCCGGCCAACCCGGTGCGGGCCGCGCAGGCCATCGTGAACGGCACCCCGCGGCGGCTCGACCTCGGCCGACTCGACCGCGCCGCCGGCTCCGACTATTTCGCCGTCGCGTGCGGCGCCGGCATGGACGCGCTCGTGATGACGGCCACGCGGTCCGACCAGAAGCATCGCTGGGGCATGCTGGCCTACGTGGCCACCACGTTGCGGTTCATCAGCGAGATCCGCAGCATGGATCACGTCATCACCGTGGACGGCGTCGAGTACGAGGCGCACGCCGCGATGGTGCTGGTGGCCAACTGCGGCGAGGTGATCCCGCCGCTCGTGCGGCTCCGCAGCGGCATCACGCCCGACGACGGGCTGCTGGACGTGGTGGTCATGCGAGCCAACAGTCTCGGCGAGAGCGTGCGCGCCATCTGGGACCTGTTGCGCGAGGGGCACGGCGGCGACGCGTTCGTCGGCTACGCGCGCGGGCGCGAGATCAGAGTGGAGACCCATCCCCGGACGCTCGTCGAGCTCGACGGCGACCCCGGCGGCGAAACCCCGTTCACGGCCACGTGCGTGCCCGGCGCCATTCGGGTCATGGCGCCCACGGGCTGATCACATCACCTTCGCATTCGGAGCGGCACGACCATGGCGGATTCGATCCTGCTGATTGACGACGACGTCGAGGTCCTTCGGGCCCTCGGCACTCATCTGGAGCGCGCGGGCTACGACGTCAGCCGTGAACTCAGCGGCGAAGCCGGGCTGGGGACCTTCGACCGGCTGCGGCCGGACGTGGTGGTCCTCGACCTCGGGCTGCCCGGGATGGGCGGCGCGGGGACGCTGACTCACCTGCGCGAACGCGGTGCCGCCGTGGTGCTGCTCGCCGAGGAGAGCGAGCGCGAGGCGGCCGTCACCGCGCTCGGCAACGGCGCGGAATCCTTCCTCGCCAAGCCGGTGGACCCGGCGCATCTCGTGGGCGTCGTGGCCCGGGTGGCGGACAAGGTGCGCGTGCGCCGCGTCAACGAGGCGCTGCTGGTGCAGGCGGCCGCCACGCAGGGACTCGAGACCCTCGGCGGCTCGCCGGCCATGCAGGAGCTCGGGCAGCAGGTGAAGCTGCTCGCCGCGAGCGACCGCACGCTGGTGCTGATCGAGGGGGAGCTGGGCACCGGCAAGAGCATGGTGGCCCGCCTCATCCACGACCTCGGACCGCGCGCGCGCGACCCGTTCGTGGAGGTGAACTGCAACGCGCAGTCGGCCACGCATCTCGAGGCGCTGCTCTTCGGCTACGAGAAGGGCGCCTACGCCGACGCGAAGGAGCGCCGCGCGGGTCTGTTCGAGATCGCCGATCGCGGCACGATCCTGCTCGCGGAGATCGGCGAGTTGCCGCCGGAGCTGCAGCCGCGGCTCCTCAAGCTCCTGGAGACGCGCTCGTTCCGGCGCATGGGCGGCGCGCGCGAGATCACCGTGGACGTCCGCCTGATCGCGGCGACGAGCCGGAGCCTGGCGGGTGAGGTGGAGTCGGGCCGTTTCCGCGAGGACCTCTACTACCGCCTGAGCGTGATGCCGCTGCGCCTGCCGCCGGTGCGCGACCGCTCGCGCGAGGACCGGCTCGCGCTGCTCATGCGCCTGATGAGCGAACTGCGCCGCGAGCTGCCGGACGTACCGACGGGCGTGCCGAGCGAGGTGATGGAGCGGCTGCTCTCGTATGGCTGGCCCGGCAACGTCCGGGAGATGCGCAACGTGCTCGAGCGCGCGATGGTGCTCGGGCGCGGGCTGCCCTCGATCGCCATCGAGCACCTGCCGGGCGAGTTCCGCAACCGGCCCGGCATGGGCGACCGGCGGCACACGCCGCTGACGCTCGATGAGCTCGAGCGGCAGCACATCGAGCGCACCCTGCGTCACCACAACGGCAACCGCACGCGCGCGGCCCTCGAGCTTGGCATCTCGCGTGCGACGCTGATCAACAAGATCAAGCGGTACACGATCAACGTCTGAGGAGGTCCACATGGCCGAATCCGAGGCGAAGGATGCCATGGTCTGCCGCGCATGCGGGCGCGAGGAACGAGCCTCCGAAGGCTATCCCTGTGCGCAGTGCGGAACGTTCATCTGTCTCATCTGCACCTTCCGCGGGGTCACGCGCTGCGCCAAGTGCGCCGCGGAGCCGACGCCCCCGCCGGCGGCATAGATTGCGACAAGACCACCCACTGCCACGAGTGACGCGATGACGAACACCGCATCCCACGTGATCGCCACCGCCGCGATCGCGCCGCTGCTTGCCGATGCCGGCGTGCGCGCCGAACAGCTCTCCCAGCTCGTGCTCGGCGAGACGGCCGCCATCCTCGAGCGCGTGGGCGAGTGGCTGCACGTGCGCACCACGGCCGAGGCATACCGGGGCTGGGTGCATGAGGGCTACGTGCAGCAGGTGCCGCCGGATCGTGCCGAAGCGTGGCAGGCGGCAGCCAGCGCCTGGAGTCTCGGTGCACAGGTACGGGTCGAACGGGGCGTGGTGCGGTTGCCCTTGCGCGCGCGGGTGATGCCGCAGGGCGCGGGCGTCGAGCTGCCCGACGGCCGCTGGGGTGCCGTGTTCGAGGGCGCCGTGCCGGCCGCCGCCGCCGTGCAGGGCGATGCCCGGAAATTGCGGCCCGATGCCTGGGCATGGACGTGGTTTGCCGGCACGCACTACCTGTGGGGCGGCGTCACGCCCTTCGGCGTGGACTGCTCGGGGCTGGTGCAGACCACCTTCGCGGCCCGCGGCGTGACGCTGCCGCGCGATGCGTACCAGCAGGCCAGCGTCGGAAGCGAGGTGCAGCCCGCCAGCGCCAGGCCCGGCGACCTGCTCTTCTTCCGCGGGGAGCACGGCGATCGCATCACGCACGTCGCGTTCGTGTCCGACGACGAACAGCTGGTGCACTCGACGCTGGCGTGCGGCGGCGTGGTGCGCGAGTCATGGGCCCCGGGGACGCGGGCGGCGTCCCTGCGCGAGCGGCTCGTCTCGGCCCGCCGCGTGGAGACGCCCCTCACATGAGCGCCCGCCGACTCATCCTGTTCGACATCGACGGCACGCTGCTGATCTCCGCGGGCGCCGGCCGCCGCGCCATCCGCGCCGCGCTCGGCGAGCTGATCGGCGACGAGGACGTCTTCGGCCGAGTGCGGTTCGACGGCAAGACCGATCCGCAGATCGTCGCCGAACTTCTGCAGGAGGCGGGACACGACGAACCATGTGACCAGGCGCGTATCGCCGAAGTGTGCGGCCGGTACGTGGCGCTCCTGGAAGCGGAGCTGGGCGCGGGTCGGGCCACCGTGTCGCTCATGCCCGGTGTGACCGAGCTGCTGGACCGGCTGGAGCAGGAGGCCGGTGTGGTGATCGGGCTCCTCACCGGCAACCTCGAGCGTGGTGCGGCGCTCAAGCTGCAGGCGAGCGGACTGGATCCCCGTCGCTTCGTGCTCGGGGCGTACGGTTCCGACAGTGCCCTCCGTGCCGATCTGCCAGCCATTGCCGCGCAGCGCGCCGAGCCTCACTTCGGCCGGGTGCCCACCGGCGATGAGGTGGTCATCATCGGCGACACACCGGCCGACATCGCCTGTGGCCGGGGCATCTCGGCGCGTGCCGTGGGCGTGGCGACCGGGGCCTACTCGGTCGCCGAGCTGGCCAGCCACGCGCCGCACGCGGTGTTCACCGACCTTGCCGCCACCGAGGCCGTCCTGGCCGCACTGCTCGGCTGACGCGTGACCGACACGCTGACGACACTCCCCGAGCTGGGGCCGCATCTCGGTCGGCTGTGCGCGCTGGCCGAGCCGGGCGAGCACTGGGTGCTGCTGGACGACATCCGGCTCGACCTCGCGACGGGTGTACTGGAGCTCGCGAGCGCCGCGCGCGGTTTCGGCGACGAACGCGGGGCAGTCGTCGCGTCGCTGCGGCGGCACGAGTGGCTGGGCGAATGGGACAAGGCGCTCGCGCGCGCCGCCGAACGCACGGTGGAGACGATCGACGCGGCCTTCGCCGACGCGGGCGCCGTGTCGCGCTACCCGGCGCGACGCCTTGCGACGCTGCGCGTCACCGAGGAGGAGCGTGATGCCATCACCGCTCGCCTGGGTGCGGGGGCGGCGCCTTTCGTCGCGGCGCTCGACCGCATGGACCAGCTCACGGCGGGGGCCGCGCATCGCAGTGCTGTCGGCGAGTCCACCTTCGTGGCATGGTGGGACGCCGTCACCGATGCGGCGCGCAAGCTCGAAGTCGCGTGGGAATCGCTCGAGTGGGCGGCGCAGTCGGAGCGGGGGCGCTGGTTGCCGGAGATCGAGAAGGTACGCGCATGGCGCCGACCGACGTGGCCGCTCTGGCTCATCACCGCCCTCGTGTGCGGCGTGGCCATGTGGCTCGGGCTGGTGCTGGGCGGCTACCTGAAGGCGCCTGCGTGGATGCACCCCTTCACCGAGTTCTGGTGGTCGAGGGTGCCACTGATATGAGCGTCGTCGGGATCGGCATCGACCTCGTCGACATCGTTCGCGCCCAGCGCATGCTCGAGCGCTACGGCGAACGGGCGCTGCGACGATTCCTGACGCCGGCCGAGTCGGCCTATGTGCACGGGGCCGCGGATCCGGCGCGCCATCTGGCGGCGCGCATCGCCGCGAAGGAAGCCGTCTACAAGGCGCTGCAGTCGCTGCCGGGCGCTCGGGCCATCTCGTGGCTCGACATCGAAGTGGTGCGCGGGCCGGAAGGTGCGCCCGTGGCGGCGCTCACCGGGCGCGCGGAGGATGCGGCCCGCTCGGCGCGCGGGCTGCAGGTGCACTTGTCGCTCACGCACTCGGATGCGACGGCCGGCGCGGTGGCGATCGCGGAGGTCGGCGCGCCTCGCGCCGAATAGGGCCGCCGGGTGTATACCGCCATGATCGGGGTCGTCATCGCAGCCGTCGCGCTCCTGGCGTGGTACGTCGTCTCGCGACGTCGACGGCTGCAGGTCACATCCGTGATGGTGCCGGAGCCGGGCACGCCGATGCGGATGCCACCGCCACGCGGTCCCGATCCGGCGGTCGTGGAAGGCGTTGCTTCGCTGCCGGGCGACACGCGGAGTGAACTGATGCGCTCACTGGAACGAATGGACGGCGATCTCGCGGCACTTCGCACCGAGGTGGAGCGCATGCGTGAGCAGGTGCGCAAGTCGTCGCGCGGTGCCGATGCGCCGCGACGCTGAGCAGCGGGGAAATCGACGCCGGACCGTCGCCCCGCTCGCGAGCGGGGCGATATCATTATCTGGCAGGGCAGGCAAGGAGGAAATCGTGAGTCGCGCATTCGTGAAGGAAGATGGACCGGACGTCCCGGCTGCACGCCACTTCGGGCTGCCCGCGAAGGAGGATCCGGAATACCCGGCCGCCGCCGCGCGCGCGTTGCTCGCCGGCGCGAACGTCGGAGATACGGCCTCGGCCGAAGCGGCCACCGGCTACTTCTGGGGGGACCCGGCGCTGGTCGACGAGGTGCTCGAATTGCTGGCGGAGGCCGAGGCCACGGGGGACGATCGCCTGGACCAGCTCGCCCGGCGCTACCTGCGCACGGCGGGTGTCGCACTGGAGGACTGATGCACGAGCCCGACCGACTCGCCGACCAGCTCGAGCGCAGCTGGAACGGCGACGCCTGGCACGGTCCCGCGCTCGCCGAACTGACGCAGGGCCTCTCGGCGGCGCAGGCCCATCGGCACCATCTCTCGGAGGCGCACTCCATCTGGGAACTGGTGCTGCACTGCACGGCGTGGGTGCGCGAAGTGACGCGCCGGCTTGGTGGCACCACGCCGTCGTTGCCGGCAGAGGGCGACTGGCCCGAGGTGGGTGAGGAAAGCGAAGCCGCCTGGGACTCGGCGCGCTGCGCCTTGCAGGACAACATCCTCTCGCTCGCGCGCACCGTGCGGGGCCTCGAGCCCGCATTCCTCGACCGCACGGTGGGTGAGGGCCGCGATGCCCCGCTCGGCACGGGGACCACGTACTATGTCATGCTGCACGGCGTGGTGCAGCACAACCTCTATCACGCCGGCCAGATCGCGTTGCTCCGCAAACTGGCGTAGGGCTTCGCAACGCCGAGAGGTGTATCACCACGACCGATGCGGCCCGTACCGCATCGGTCGATCTTCTTGCGGACACATCGGAGACACGATCATGGCCGAACGACAGGAACACGCCACCCACGTTCCCGAGGTCGGGGGCGAGTGGTCCACCGAGGAAGCGTGGTGGAGGGACAATCTCCGCTCGCGACCGTATGCGCGTCCGGACCGCGACTTCGAGCACTATCAGGGCGCGCTGCGATACGGCTGGGAGCAGGCACGACGGCACGAGGACAAGCTGGGCTGGGGCGACGTCGAATCCGACATGCGCTACGGATGGGAGGACTCGCCGTATCGCGGCAAGGATTTCTCCGCCTGGGACGAGGTGAAGGACGCCGTTCGCGACGCATGGCAGCGGGTGCGTGGAGAGCCGCGCGTGCCGCATTCCAAGCGCTGATTACACAAGGCTTTGTGCCTGCTATGCTGGGATCCTGAGGACGAGCGAGGTGTCTGTAGAACATGGCCTGCTCGCGAGGGCGGGCCATCCGTCCAGCAGGAGGGGACGGTGCAGTCGCTTCATCAAGGAGGAGAGATGGCTGACAGGACCACGCGATCCGGCGGCATGATGGACGCCGGCATGGACAC
>JBJMOZ010000266.1:0-5974 GCA_045803465.1 Gemmatimonadales bacterium
ACGACGTTGGTGCTCTGCAGGTCCACGGTGCTCGACGCCAGGTTTCCGATGTAATCGGTGGAGACGAGCGGCTCGTCGCTCACCGCCAGCACGCCCTTGAGCGTCCCTTCGGCGGCGGCACAGAACGCGGCGTTCACCTCGGCGACGGTGGTCTTCTTCTGGACGGTCGCCGAGAGCATCACGACCGACACGTCGGGCGTGGGCACGCGGAGCGCGACACCGTCGATCTTGCCCTTGACCTCGGGGATGACGAGGCTCGTGGCCTTCGCGGCGCCCGTCGTGGTCGGGATGATGCTGAGCGCCGCGGCGCGCGCGCGACGCAGGTCCTTGTGCGGCAGGTCGAGGATGTTCTGGTCGTTGGTGTACGAGTGCACCGTGGTCATGAAGCCGTTCAGGAAGCCGAACTGCTCACGGACCACGTGCACGACCGGCACGAGGCAGTTGGTCGTGCAGCTCGCGTTCGAGAGGACATGGTGCTTCGCGCCGTCGTACTTGGCGTGGTTGACACCGTAGACGATGGTGATGTCCTCGCCCTTGGCCGGCGCCGAGATGATGACCTTCTTCGCCCCGGCCTCGATGTGCTTCGCCGCCTGTTCGCGATCGGTGAAGCGGCCGGTGGACTCGAGCACGACGTCGACACCGAGTGCCTTCCACGGCAGCTTGGCCGGATCCTTCTCGGAAAGCACGCGCATCCGGTCGCCATCGACGATGAGCGCGTCGCCCTCGGCCGTCACGGTGCCGTCGAACCGGCCGTGCACGGAGTCGTACTTGAGAAGGTGGGCCAGCGTCTTCGTGTCGGTGAGATCGTTCACCGCGACGAAGTCGATGTCCGTGACGCCCATGCGACGCGCGGCGCGCACGACGTTGCGGCCGATGCGGCCGAATCCGTTGATCCCAACCTTGATGGCCATTCCGGCTCTCCCGTAGTTCGTGGGTCCAATCGCGAAGGACCGTCTCAGTCCTTCACATGCTGCCCGGCACCGGCAACGGTGCCCGGGCAAAGGTCACGGCCTCGACCCGCGCCGCCCCGGCGGCCGCCAGTGCCTCGGCGGCAGCGAGCAGGGTCGCTCCCGTGGTGCAGACGTCGTCGACGAGCACCAATCTATCCGGGACCGGCCCCATCGCCACGAAGGCAGCATGAACGTTCGCGGCCCGGGCAGAGGGGGTCAGGGCCGTTTGGGACCGGGTTTCGCGGGTCCGACCGAGAAGGTCGGCCCGGACCTCGAGCCTTCCGATGCTGCCAAGCGACTGCGCCAGTACTTCGGCCTGGTTGTACCCCCGGCTCCGGAGTCGCGCACGCCCGAGCGGAACCGGGACGAGCACGATGCCCGGTTCGAGCGGCTCGAGGCCCCGCATCGTCTCGGCCAGCCCACGGGCCATGCCGGGCCAACCGCCATACTTCAGGTGGTGCACCGCCTCGCGGGCGTTGCCGTCGAGCCAGACGGCGCTTCGCACCCGGCCCAGCGCCGGAGTCCACTCGGCGCAGAAGCGGCAACCGAGGTCCGGCAGGCCCGGCTGACCGCAGCGGGGGCAGCACGGCGCCGGGAGGCGGCGCCAGCGCGCACGACAGAGGGAGCAGGCCAGCGCATCCCATTCCCTCGCGGCGAGGGTTGCGCGGCAAAGCATGCATTCGCCGGGCAGGAGCAGGCGCTCCACGCCCAGGGCGAGCTCGCGGATGTCAGCCCAGCTGACCATGCACGGCGGCGCGCATCGCGTCCACCGGCGCCCTCTTCGAGGGGAACCAGCGTTCGAAGGCCGCCGCCCCCTGCGCGATGAGCATTTCGCGGCCGTCGGCCGCACGCAGGCCGCGCTCCCGGCAGGCACGCACCCACGGCGTCTCGCCGCGCCGGTACACGAGGTCGAGGGCGACTCGGAGGGCCGGCACCTCGTCGCAGGTGACGGGCTGCGCGTCATCGTCGGAGAGGCCGAGGGGCGTCGCGTTGATGCACGCCACGCATTCTTCCGGGCCTGCCGGCGTGGCGCCGAGGCCGGTGGCCCACGTCATGAACTCGCGGCCACGTTCGGCGTTGCGCGAGCGCACGGCGAGGCGTGCGCCTGCGACGATCGCCGCGGCTGCCACCGCGTGCGCGGACCCTCCCGTGCCTACCACCAGCCACGGTCCCGCCGGCACGGCGAGCCACTCGAGCGCCGACAGCACGCCGGGGACGTCGGTGTTGTCGCCCGCGATGTCCGCACCGTCGCCCCAGAAGGTGTTGCAGGCGCCCAGTCGGCTCACGAGCCCGGTCGGCTGGGTGACGGAACGGGCCGCGGTTCCCTTGTGCGGCACGGTGACGTTGCCGCCCCCGCCCTGCCGCGCCAGCACGCGCATCATCGCCGGCACGTCCTCGGGGACGCAGCGCAGCGCGACGTAGACGGCATCGAGCCCCAGCACGTGAAACGCGGCGTTGTGCATCGCCGGCGAGAGCGAGTGCCCCACCGGATCGCCGAGGATCGCGAAGACCCGCGTCCTAGCGCTCGCCACGGGCACGCTCCCGCGCCACGCGCTCCACCACGGCATCGAGCATCGATTCGAGACGATGGTACGTCTCGCGATAATCGGCGAGGTCGCCCCCGAACGGATCAGGGACCTCGACCTCCTCGCCCGACCTTCCGGCGTACTCGCCGAGCACCTGCGCCTTGTCCTCCGCTGCGACGGCGAGGACGCGCTGCCGGTGCGCATGCGACATGGTGAGGATCAGGTCGGCCGAGTCGGCCAGCTCCTGGGTGAGCAGCCGGGCGCGATGCGCCGAGAGGTCCACGCCCCTCTCGAGGCCAACGAGATACGCGCCTTCGGACGCCGGTGCGCCGTCCCAGGCACCCGTTCCGGCCGACGACACGACGACATCCGTCAACCCACGCTGCTCCACCAGCGCCCGCAGGATCGCCTCTGCCATTGGAGAGCGGCACGTGTTGCCCGTGCAGACGAGGAGGATGTGCATATCGTGTCGTGTCTCGCTCATGGTCAGGGCGCCAGACGCCCGATCCGGCGCCGCAGCTCGGCGCGCGGAATGGCGCCCTCGCGGATGATCCGCGACACCGGCGTCGTGCAGTCCACCAGCGTCGAGGGCGGCACATTGCCGAGCACGCCGCCATCGAGCACCAGCATGGAGCCGTCCTGAACGGCGCGCGGAAACAGCGCCTCCACCCCATCGGCGCCCGGCGCCGGTGGCGATCCCGGTCGGTTGGCCGAGGTGGACGTGACCGGATGCCCGAGGCGATCGATCAGGCGCGCCATCGCCCCGTGACCCGTGTGTCGCACGGCGATGCCTCCCTCCGCGCCACGCAGCGCATCGGGCAGCTTTCCCTCGCCTCCCGGCAACGCAAGCGTCAGCGGGCCGGGCCAGAACTCGTCGGCCATCGCCTGCGCCGCCGCGTTGAACACGAGTCCGTACACCTCCGCCATCGCGCGGCCCGAGACGAGCAGCAGGAATGGCTTGCGCGCCGGTCGGCCCTTCAGGGCCGCGAGCGCCTGCAACGCAACCGCGTCGGGTGCCGACCCTACACCGTACACCGTCTCGGTGGGATAGGCGATCAGCCCACCCTGGGCGAGATGTGCGCGCACCTGCCCCGAGATCGCTTCCGCGTCCGCGACGGAGCGGAGCGGCAGCATCAGCGGAACTGCTCGGCGAGCACTTCGGCGAGCGCAAGGTCCTCGACGGTGGTGATCTTGAGGTTCCGCGGGTCGCCGGCGACCAGCCGAACCGAACCGCCCAGCCGCTCCACGAGAAACGCGTCGTCGGTTCCGGTGACGCCATCGTGTTTCGCCTGGGCATGCGCGCGCGCAAGCAGTGCGCGCGGAAATCCCTGCGGCGTCTGCGCCCGCCAGAGCCCATCGCGCGGCACCGTTCGTTCCACGCGTGCGCCGTCGCCGGACTGCTTGAGCGTGTCGGCCACGGGCACGGCAGGCACCGCACCCTCGCCGGCGCGCGCGCCCGCGATCACCGCATCGAGCACGTCGCGCGACACGAATGGACGCGCCGCGTCGTGAACCAGCACGATGCTGCACGCCGCATCGAGCGCGTCGAGCCCGAGCGCCACCGAGTCACGGCGCTCGAGTCCCCCCGCCACGACGCAAAGCGTGTCGCCCACATGCGGCGCGAGCCAGCCAGGCGGCGTCGCCGCGTCGCCGGCGGGGAGAACCACGGCCACCTGCCGCACCTCGGCGTGGCACGCGAACGGGCGAATGGCCCGCAGCAACATCGGAATGCCGGCGATGGGCAGGAACTGCTTGGGCTGGCTGCCGCCGAGTCGCTCGCCGCGTCCGGCAGCGACGATGACGACGCCGACGTCACGCGGCGATGGCACGGACCAGATCGCTCACGTTGTCGAGGCGCACGAGCTCCGCGCCGGGGATGCTGACGAGGCTCTTCGCCGCGCCGAAGATGCGCGTGAACCCGAGCCGCGACGCCTCCGATACGCGCCGCTCGATGCCCGCCGACGGACGGATCTCGCCCCCCAGCCCGATCTCGCCGAGAAAGAGCGCGTCGGCGGGGGCGGGACGATCCCTCAGGCTCGAGAGCAGCGCTGCGGCCACCGCCAGGTCGGCACCCGGTTCGACCAATCGCACGCCGGCCGTGGCCTGCACGAACACGTCGAGGTCGGCGAACGACACGCCGGCGCGCCGGTCGAGCACGGCCAGCAGCACCGCGAGCCGCTTGGGGTCGAGGCCCGTCGCCACGCGCTGCGGCGTGCCATAGCCGGCCTTGGCCGCGAGGGCCTGCACCTCCACGAGCACGGGCCGCGTGCCCTCCATCAGCGCCGTGACCGCGCTGCCGCTCACGTTCGCCGAGCGCGCCGCGAGGAACAGCGCCGACGGATTCGTCACGGGCTCGAGCCCCTGCTCGGTCATGGAGAACACGCCGAGCTCGTCCACGGGGCCGAAGCGGTTCTTGGTGGCGCGCAGCAGGCGGTAGTCGAGCGCACTCTCGCCCTCGAAGTAGAGCACCGTGTCCACGATGTGCTCGAGGGTCTTGGGCCCCGCGATGCTGCCGCCGCGCGTCACGTGACCCACCACGAACACCGCGGTCCCGGTGGCCTTGGCGAATCGCATGAGCAGGCCCGCGCACTCGCGCACCTGGCCCACGTTGCCGGGCGCGCTCTCGAGCGTCTCGGTGGCGACCGTCTGGATGGAGTCGAGGATGAGCACGTCGGCGTTCACGGCGGCCGCATTCGCGAGCACCGACTCGAGGATCGTCTCGCCGATGGCGTGCACGGCACCCGCTCCCTCGCCGAGTCGGTCGGCGCGCAGCCGCAGCTGGTCGGGCGACTCCTCGCCGCTGGCATACAGCACCGTGCGCCCCGCCGCCTCGAGCCGTGCCGCCACCTGCATCAGCAGCGTCGACTTGCCGATGCCCGGCTCCCCGCCGATGAGCGTAAGGGAACCCGGCACGAGCCCGCCCCCGAGCACGAAGTCGAATTCGCGCAGGCCGGTGCGCCAGCGCTCGAGTGCGGTGGCCGAGAGATCCCGCAGGCGCGTGGGCGGCGCGGACGGCATGCGCAGCGCACTGCGGCCGCTCTCGCCGCGGAGCCCGCCTCCCTTGCCACTCGGCACGACCATGGGTTCTTCGGCCACCGTGTTCCAGGCGCCGCACCCTTCGCAGCGGCCGGTCCACTTGGGGTGCTCGTGGCCGCACTCGGTGCAGCGATAGACCGACCGGGCCCGCGCCACTACTCCGCCTCGTCGCGCTGGGTCAGGCTGTCGAAGCGGGTGTACTCGCGGTTGAAGCGCAGGTGCACGTCGCCCGTCGGGCCGTTGCGGTGCTTGGCCAGCATGATCTCGGCCAGGCCACGCTTCGACTCGTCCTCGCGGTCGTAGTACTCGGGACGGTGGATGAACATCACGATGTCGGCGTCCTGCTCGATGCTGCCCGACTCGCGCAGGTCCGAGAGGCGCGGCTCCTGGGTTCCACGCTGCTCCACGCCGCGCGACAGCTGTGAAAGCGCCATCACCGGCACCTTCAGCTCGCGGGCCAGC
>JBJMOZ010000293.1:0-12080 GCA_045803465.1 Gemmatimonadales bacterium
GTGACGCCGGGTTTACGCAGGGATTACGTTGGCAGGCATGACCATACGCAGATATCGCCGGTTCAGATGGGCCGCCGCGGCCCTGTTGCTCGCCGCTGCGCCACTTCACGCGCAGGCCCCGCGCGCCAAGCGCGACGCCGCCCTGGAGAAGGAGCTCGCGGCCCTCGCCGCCGAGGTGCGCGGGACGGTGGGCATCTACGTGCGGCACCTCAAGACCGGCCGCACCGCCGAGCTCAACGCCGATTCCGTCTTCCCCACCGCGAGCATGGTGAAGGTGCCGATCCTCGTCACCCTCTTCGATCGCATGGACCGCGGCCTCCTCGGCATGCACGACACGCTCGTGTACCGCGACTCCCTGCTCTATGAGGGCGAGGACCTGCTCGGCAGCGTGAAGGACAGCTCGCCGGTGTCGCTCGACAAGGTGGCGATGCTGATGATGAGCATGAGCGACAACACCGCATCGCTCTGGCTGCAGGCCCTCGTGGGCGGCGGAGCCGGCATCAACGAGTGGCTCGCGGCGCACGGCTTCACCAATACGCGGGTCAACTCGCGCACGCCCGGCCGCGAGCAGGCGCGCACCGAGTTCGGCTGGGGCCAGACGTCGCCGCGCGAGATGGCCGAGCTGCTGGTGCGGATCCGCGAGGGCCGCGCGGTGAGCCCGGCCGCCGACCAGGAGATGTATCGCCTCCTCACCCGCCCCTACTGGACCGGCGAGGCCATCTCGCAGCTGCCGCCCTGGGTGCACGCGGCGGTCAAGAACGGCGCGGTGGACCGGTCGCGCTCCGAGGCCGTGCTCGTGAACGCCCCGTCGGGGGACTACGTGTTCTGCGTGATCACGAAGAAGCAGGAGGACGAGAGTTGGGTGCCCGAGAACGAGGGCTACGTGCTGGCGCGAAAGCTGTCGGCGCTCTTGTGGAAGCGGTTCGAGCCGAAGCACCCGTTCACGCCGGCCCCGGGGGCGAGCCGCTACCAGCCCTGACCCGAAACGCAAAAGTGCCCCGCGCTGGGCCGGGCACATCGTCGGTCGCAAGGCGTTGCAGTATCAGTGCTTCGCGCCCTTGCCGGCCTCACGTCCACAGATGAGCGAGCCGCCGTACGCCATCAGGACCACGCAGGCGACGACGCCGAGGGTGACGATCCACTGGGCGATGGGCATGGAGCTCATGTGGGACGGGTCCGGGTTGAGGGCTGGGGGATAAGGTACATGGAAGGCCGCGGCGGCCCAACCCTGACCGCACCCTCACTTGAGCGCCTTCCGAAACCGCGCCGCCCGGCGCGCCGCCACCATCGCGAGCGCCACGAGCGGCACCATGATCAAGCCCACCAGCCAGCTCTTCTTCTGGTACGCCAGCACCCCGAACTCCACCGACCCCACGACCAGCAGCACGGTCGCCGTGCGCCACAGACGGTACGTGCGGAGCTGCCGCTGGAAGCCGTCGGTCATCGGCGGGGCCAGGTCTGGTTGAGCGGGTCCACATCCGGGTAGCGGCGATCGGGGTCGATCTCGATGCGCACCAGGTCGTTCGGCACCGGCATCACGATGGTGGCCTTCCGCTCGCCGGTGAGCCAGACGTCGACGGGAATCGTGGCCGTGGTGGTGTCGCCCTTGGCGCCGCGCGCCACGAGCAGCACCGGCATCGGCACCTTGCCCTTCATGTCCACCTCGACGCGCGCCGAATCGCCCTGGCGCGTGACGGTGCCCAGCGCCTGGTCGAGGCGCCACGTCTCGTAGTACCAGCTGCGCCAGAACCACTCGAGGTCGCGGCCCGCCACGTTCGACACGGTGTTGAAGAAGTCGCGCGGCGTGGGATGCTTGTAGATCCAGCGCCGGCCGTACTCGCGGAACGCCGCCGTGAAGGTCGAGTCGCCCAGCATGGTGCGGAGCGCCGCCAGCACGGTGGCCGGCTTGTAGTAGCTCGCGACGCCGTAGGCGAAGTAGTTGGGATACTTGTCGCCGTGGCGCATGAGCTCGGTCTCGCTCACGTCGGCGGCGAGGTCGAGATACATGCGGCGGCTGTCGCCGAGATCGTCGCTGGCGGGGAACTTCGCATCGGTGGGCAGCGCCTCGAAGTACTGCGCCATGCCCTCGTCCTGCCACGCGAAGCGCTTCTCGTCCGAACCCACCATCATCGGGAACCACATGTGGGCGATCTCGTGCGCCTCGGTGACGTACAGCTCGCGTGGGTTCCACTCGCCGCCGATGCACGTCATCATCGGGTACTCCATGCCGCCGCAGCTCGCGGGCCCGTCCACGATCGTCATGTGCGACCACGGGTACGGCCAGAGCTGCTTCGAGAAGGCCGCGATGGCCTCGGTGCCGTTCTTCGCGGCATCACCCCAGCCGCCGCGCACCCGGTCGATGCGGTAGACCGCGTCCACCATGGTGGTGTCGGCTGCGCCGTCGCCGTTCGCGTCGCCCACCTCGACCGGCACCATGTCCCAGGTCCAGAGCGCCGAGGTGCCCCACGTCACGTCGCGCACGTTCTTCGCCGTGTAGCGCCAGGTGAGCTTGTCGCCGGTGCCGGCGAGCGTGGCCTTGCCCGGGCCGCGCGCCGAATCCGGCACGATGCTCGTCACGGTGGCACTGCTCCGCGCCTTCGCGAGCCGCTCGCGGACCGCCGGCGTCAGCACGTCGGCCGCGTTCTGCAGCTCGCCGGTGCTCGCCACCAGCCAGCCCGCCGGCACCGTCAGCGCCACGTCGTAGTCGGCGTAGCCCATGTAGAACTCGGCGTTGCCGAGGTACTGGTCGGCCTGCCAGCCGTTCACGTCGTCGTAGACGGCCATCTGCGGATACCAATAGGAGAGGAGATACGTCTCCCGGTCCTGCCCGCCGCGCGGCGCGCCGTCGGGCGGCACGCGGTAGTTCCACGCCATCTTCAGCGTCACCTTGGCACCCGGCGCGAGTGGCGTGGGCAGGCGCAGCTCCATGACGGTGCCCGTCACCGTCCAGCCGGCGCCCGTCGCCACCGAGTCGAGCTTCCGTCCCTCGACACCCACCTCGGTGAAGATCATGCCGCCGAGCGCGGACATGACGTTCGTGTTCCGCTTGCTGTCGGGGGCGAAGATGTTGGGATAGACGTGGATGTAGAGCACCGGCAGCACGTCCGGCGAGCGGTTCTCGTAGGTGATGGTGCCACGCCCGTTGAGCCGCTTGGTCGTCGGCAGCAGCTCGGCCTCGAGCTTGTAGGTGGCGTACTGCTGCCAGTACTTCGGGCCCGGCGCACCGGTCTTCGTGCGCGTGCCGCGCTGCACCGCCGCATCGAACCCGGCCCACGCGGGCAAGGCGTACGCGCTGCCGGACGTCGAGCCACCGCCGCCCACCGACGATTCGGTGGGCGCCGGACGGCTCGTGGGTTCGGCGCTCTTGGGCGCCGGTGACGACGAGACGGGCGTCGAGGCCGACTGGCCACCGCACGCCGCGAGCAGAACGACCAGCGAGAGACTTGAGGTCCCCAGCCGCATGCATCCCCCGGGAAGACGACGCCCGCCACGATGTGTGGCGGGCCAAGAAACTACACCAGCCGACGGCGAAGGAGACGCTCAGTGCGACCGATGCTCCACCATGCTGGTGTCGGCGGGCGCCGCCATGACGTGTCCGGCATGCCCGTCCGTCCGCACCCGCATCGCGATGGTCCAGAGGCCCACTACGAAGATCGTCGCCGCCACGGTTCGCCGGGCCCAGATCCCGGACCGGAGCACCCGCTGCAGCGCCACGGACAGCGTGGCGAGCGCCGGCACGGTGCCCAACCCGAACGCCACCATCGCCAATGCCCCGGCGACCGGGTGACCCAAGGCCACCGGAAGCGCCAAGGCGGCGTAGACCAGGCCGCACGGGAGCAGTCCCGTGGTCATGCCGAACAGGTACCGCCAGCCCAGACCTTCACGATTGGCGAGGGCGATCCCGGCCCGGCCGATACCCGGGACCCGTATCCGCGGCTCAGGCACTAGTCCGGCGATGGCCAGCGCGAACCAGCATAACAGCACTGTCGCGACAGCCGCCGGAATCCACGCCGGTCCCGGTATCACTTTTCCAACCGCCCCTGCTATCGCCCCGAGCAACGCATATGTCGACAGGCGGCCAAGATGCCACGCCGCAGCTCCGCTCGGACGCGAGCCGGCGGTGGCCGCGAAGCCGCCGCACATGGCCACGCAGTGCATCGAGCCCGCGAGCCCGGAAACGAACGCCGCCAGGAAGGCGCCCATCAAGGGTCCTTACGTCTTTCTTCATGAAAGCTGATACTTAGCTTCATTGTAGCCCCCTACGTTTCCACTCCTACGTCGAAGTCAGAATGTAGTGTGCCGCGGCCCCTAGGCCGCCCCGGTTCCCGGCGCCTGCCGCGCGCTCGGGACGCCTCAGCGCTTCCATCCTGTCCTGCGAGCCGATCGTGACCACATCCGACCCACGAACCGCCAGCGTGGCGGAGATCCCCCTCACGACGGCCATCGGGGGCACAGTCGAATACGACGAACAGATCACCCGACTCTTCCTCGGCGCCGCCATCGTGTTCGGTGTCGTGGGCATGCTGGTCGGCGTGATCATCGCACTCCAGATCGCGTACTGGCCGGCCAACCTCGGCCTCCAGTGGACGACCTTCGGGCGCCTCAGGCCGCTGCACACCAACGCCGTCATCTTCGCGTTCGGCGGCAACGTCGTCTTCACCGCGATCTACTACTCCATGCAGCGCCTGCTCAAGACGCGCATGTGGAGCGACGCCCTGAGCCGGTTCCACTTCTGGGGCTGGCAGGCCATCATCGTCGCCGCCGCGGTGTCCCTGCCGCTGGGCCTCACGCAGGGCAAGGAATACGCGGAGCTGATCTGGCCCGTCGACATCGCCATCGCGGTGGTGTGGGTGGCGTTCGCGGTCAACTTCTTCATGACGATCCTCAATCGCCGCGTGCAGCACATGTACGTGGCGATCTGGTTCTACATGTCGTTCGTGATCGTGATCCCGGTGCTGCACATCGTGAACAGCCTCGCGATGCCCGCCACGCTCGGCCGCAGCTACCCGATCTACGCCGGCCTCACCGACGGCCTGGTGCAGTGGTGGTACGGCCACAACGCCGTCGGCTTCTTCCTGACGACGCCGTTCCTGGGGCTCATGTACTACTTCCTGCCCCGCGCCGCCGAGCGGCCGGTGTACAGCTACCGGCTCTCGATCATCCACTTCTGGGCGCTGATCTTCCTTTATATATGGGCCGGCCCGCACCACCTGCTCTACTCGGCCCTGCCCGAGTGGGCGCAGACGCTCGGCATGGTGTTCAGCATCGTGCTGCTCGCGCCGTCCTGGGGCGGCATGCTCAACGGGCTGCTCACCATGAAGGGCGCCTGGCACCGCGTCCGCACCGATCCCGTGCTCAAGTTCTTCGTCGTGGCCGTGAGCTTCTACGGCATGGCCACGTTCGAGGGGCCGATGATGTCGATCCGCTCGGTGAACCTGCTGTCGCACTACACCAACTGGACCATCGGGCACGTGCACTCGGGCGCGCTGGGCTGGGTCGGCATGGTGAGCTTCGCCATGATCTACTGGCTGGTGCCGCGGCTCTACGGCCGCGACTGGGCCAAGCCCTCGTGGGCCACCACCCACTTCTGGCTCGGCACCATCGGCATCGTGCTCTACACCGTGTCGATGTGGGCCGCGGGCCTGACCGAGGGCCTGCAGTGGCGCGCCATCGACGCCGAGGGCCAGCTCACCTATCCGAGCTTCGTGAGCATCGTGCAGCAGATGCAGGTGTTCTACTGGCTGCGCCTCGTGGGCGGCACGCTGTTCCTGGTGGGCATCGTGATGCTGCTGATCAACTACATCGCCACCGTGCGGGGCGCTGCCCCCGCTCCGTCCGCGCGCCGCGTCGCGGCGGCGGCCTGAGGAGCGCCGACCATGTCCGACGACAACAACGCCCCGTACCACTGGCACCGGAAGATCGAGGCGAACCTCGGCCTGATGGCGGTGCTCACCACCATCGTCATCCTCATCGGCGCGCTGGTCGAGATCGTGCCGATGTTCACCGTGAGCGCCGGCCCGCAGATGCTCGCGGGCGTGACGCCCTACACGCCGCTCGAGCAGGCCGGCCGCGACATCTACGTGCGCGAGGGCTGCTATACCTGCCACTCGCAGATGGTGCGCCCGACCCGCGCCGAGCAGCTGCGGTACGGTGACTGGTCGCGCGCCGGCGAGTACGAGTACGAGCATCCGTTCCAGCTCGGCTCGCGCCGGCTCGGTCCCGACTTGCACCGCGTGGGCGGCAAGTATCCGGATGCATGGCACTACGAGCACATGCGGAACCCGCGCGCCACCACGCCGGGCAGCGTGATGCCCACCTACGGGTGGCTCTACACGCAGGTCATCGACCCGGCCGACGTGCAGGCCTCCATCAAGGCGCTCCGCGCCGTGGGCGTGCCGTACACCGACGCCGACATCGCCGGCGTGCCCGAGCAGCTCAAGACGCAGGGCGCCCTGATCGTGCACCAGCTCGCCACCCAGGGCATCAAGGCGAGCCCCGATCACGAGATCATCGCGATGATCGCCTACCTGCAGAAGCTCGGCGTGCAGGGACGCGCGGCGATCAAGGCCCAGACGGCGGCGCAGCCCGCCTCCGCCCAGTGAACCCGGTCTTCAGCGCGGCCGCGGAGTCGGCCCAACTGGGCTGGGTCATGGGCGTCATGACGGTGGTGTTCCTCGGCGTGTTCCTGGCGTGGACGTGGTACGCCTGGAACCCCGCCAACAAGCAGCTCATGCACGACATGGCGGCCATGCCGCTCAATGACGGAGGCGACGAGTGAGCAAGCCGACTGGGCAGGTGCTCGGCCACGCGGCCGAGGCCGACGGCATCGAGGAGTACGACAACGCGCTGCCCGACTGGTGGCTGGGCATGTTCTGGCTCACCATCGTGTGGGCGGTGCTGTACGGCGGCTGGTACCACTTCGTCGGCCATGTGAGCCAGGAGAAGAAGCTGGCCGCCGAGATCGCCGAGGCCGAGGTGCGGTGGCCGAAGAAGGCCGCGACGATTGCGCTGACGCCGGAGAACATCGCCGAGGGCAAGGGACTGTACGCGGCGAACTGCGTCGCCTGCCATGGCGCGGCGCTCCAGGGCGGCATCGGGCCCAGCCTCGTGGACACGGTGTGGATCCACGGCGCCAGGAAGGCGGACATCCTGGCCACGATCACCAACGGCGTCACCGACAAGGGCATGCCGAACTGGGGCCAGATGATCGGGCCGGACAAGGTGGCGAAGGTGGCCGCGTTCGTCATCAGCACGAACGGCCACGTCACCGAGTAGGCCGCGGGACACGAAAGGCACGGCATGCTGGGCTTCGTAGGGAACCGGAAGTGGGTGTACACGCTGCGCATCGACGGCCGCTTCCAGCGGCTGCGCACGTGGACGTTCGTGGCGCTGCACCTGATCCTGTTCGTCACCCCGTGGATCCACGTGGCCGGCAACCCGGCCGTGCGCATCGACCTGCCCGGCCGGAAGCTCTACCTGCTCGGCGCCATCTTCACGGCGTCGGACACCATCTTCCTGCTCCTGCTGCTGCTGTTCCTCGCGTTCTCGCTCTTCTTCTTCACCTCGCTGTTCGGCCGGGTCTGGTGCGGCTACGCCTGCCCCCAGACCGTCTTCCTCGATTCGCTGGTGCGGCCGCTCGAGCACTGGATCGAGGGGCCGCGCGCCCAGCGCATGAAGCTCGACAAGGCGTCGTGGACGTTCGAGAAGGTGTGGCGGAAGGGCTTCAAGTGGACGGTGATCGCGCTCATCGCGATCGCGGTGGCCGGCACCTTCGGCAGCTACTTCACCGGCGCCGCGGCGATGTGGACCGGTGCGGCGGGCAGCGCGGCGTACTTCGTCACCGGCGTCTTCGCGCTCATCTGGTTCCTCGACCTGGCGTGGTTCCGCGACCAGTTCTGCAGCTATCTCTGCCCCTACGCCCGTTTCCAGAGCGCGCTGGCCGACGACGAGAGCCTCACCATCACGTACGACATCGCGCGCGCCGAGCCGCGCGGCGGCAAGGATGCGGGACCGCAGGGCCGCTGCATCGACTGCAACAAGTGCGTCGCGGTGTGCCCGCAGGGCATCGACATCCGCAACGGCTTCCAGCTCGAGTGCATCGCCTGCGCGGCCTGCATCGACGCCTGCGACTCGGTGATGACGAAATTCGACCAGACCTCGCTGGTGAACTACGGCTCGATCGCCGAGCTCGAGGGCAAGAAGGTCCGCTTGCTGCGGCCCCGCACGATCATCTACGGCGGGCTGCTGTCGGCCCTGACGGCGGCCGGCATCGTGCTCGCCGTCATGCGCGCGCCCATCGAGGCGCAGGTGAGCCGGGTGCAGGGCTCGCTGTTCCAGGTGGACAAGGACGGCTGGGTGCGCAACACCTACATGCTCCGCATCACCAACAAGTCGGCGTCGACCGTGCCGGTGCCGTACACGGTGGAGGTGGACGGGCTCAAGGGCGCGCAGGTCATGGCGCAGCCCATCCAGCTCACGAGCACGGAGAGCCGCATCGTCCCGCTCATCGTGCGCATCCCGCCGGTGGGGCCGATGCTCCGCACCATGCCGATGACGGTGAAGGTGGCGAGCCCCACGGCGTCGGTGACGCTCGAGGCCACGTTCAAGACTCCTGGAGCGATCGATGACGAAGGCGAGCACTGAGCCGCGCAACTGGTGGCCGATCGGGATCGCGATCACGCTGGCGATCGTGGTGATGGTGAACGTGGCGTTCATCGTGATTGCGGTGCGGGGGTCGGATCCGGTGGTGCCGAGCTATAGCGCAGAGGCGCGGTGAGGCGCATGGAGCGGACCACCTCCTCGGAACGCTGCGCATTGCCAGAGCGCCACCCCCCATCAGGGGAGCCGCGCCCCCCCTGCTCATTGCGAGGCCCCGCAGGGGCCGCGGCAATCCCGGTGCATCGGAACGGAGCCCTCTCGAAATCCGCAGAGACTCCGCTCCGATGCACCGGGATTGCTTCGTCGCTTCGCTCCTCGCAATGAGCAGGGGGTGCGTACCCTCACCTCCTGCACTCTCAGACCTCCCCCTCCACGGCCTCCGGCTCCCGCACCCACGCCTGCAGCAGCGTGAACGTCACCGCCAGCACCACCGGCCCGACGAAGATCCCCAGGATCCCGAACGACAGCATCCCGCCGATCACGCCCGCGAACACCAGCAGCAGCGGCAGGTTGGCGCCGCGCTTGATGAGTACCGGACGGAGGAAGTTGTCGAGCAGGACGATGACGAGGCTGCAGACGAGCAGCACGGTGCCGGGCCCGCTGTGGCCCGCCCAGTAGAGCCAGGCCACCGAGGCCGCGAGCGGGAGCAGCGGCCCGAGCTGCGCGAGACAGAGCACGAGGATGAGGCCCGTCAGCAGCATGGCGCCGGGCACATGGGTCAGGGTCAGCACGAGGCCCGAGAGCAGCGTCTGGATCAGCGCCGTGACCACGACGCCCAGGGCCACTCCGCGCACCGAGCGGGCGGCGAGCACGGTGAGCTCCATGCCGCGCTCGGGGTCGAGCTTCCGTGCCACGGCCGTCACCATGTACGCGGCCTGCTCGCCGTTGTAGAACAGGATCGCCGTCACCAGTGCCGTCAGCAGGAATTGCAGCGAGAGGAACACCAGGCCGCCCGCCTTGCCCACCAGCCAGGCACTGGCCTGGCTCAGCCACGGCGTCACCGCGACGACGAGCTGCTCCCCGTCGAGCTTGGCGAATTCGTTCCACTTGGTCACCAGGTTCCGTCCGACCACGGGCAGCTCCTGCAGCCACACCGGCGCGGGCGGCAGCCCGGTCGCCGCGATCTGCGTGGCCCACTGCGCCGCCTCGCCCGCGTGATCGATGATCGAGGCGACGATCACCAGCACCGGCACGAAGAGCACCAGCAGCATGATGAGCGTCATGACGAGGGTCGCGGCCCAGCGCCGGTTGCCGAGCCGCCGTTGCAGCGCGATCAGCGCCGGCCAGGTGGCCACCGTGATGGTGCCCGCCCAGACCAGCGCCGTCAGGAACGGCCCGAGGATCCAGAAGCTGGCGCCCGCGAGCATCAGCACGACGAGCACGGCGAGGACGCGGCGGATCAGCTCGCCGTGCGAATCGACGGATGGAGTCGGCATGGTGGTCATGGTACCGGCCCTCCCAGGCCGACGGCGTCGAGCATGAAGGCGTACCGGAAGGCCACCTCGCGATACCGGTCGTACCGGCCGGACGAGCCGCCGTGTCCGCCGGTCATGATGGTGCGCAGGTAGAGCGGGTTGCCGTCGGTCTTGAGCGCGCGGAGCTTCGCCACCCACTTCGCGGGCTCGTGGTACATCACCTGCGAGTCGTTGAGCGACGTCGTGGCGAGGATCCACGGATATGCCTGCCGCGTCACGTTGTCGTAGGGCGAGTACAGCCGCATGTAGGCGTAGTGCGACGGCGTCATCGGGTTCCCCCACTGCTCCCACTCCTGCGCCGTGAGCGGCAGCGACGCGTCGAGCATCGTGTTGATCACGTCCACGAACGGCACGTCGGCGACGACGGCGCGGAAGAGGTCGGGCCGCATGTTCACCACGGCGCCCATGAGGAGGCCGCCCGCGCTGCCGCCGTTCGCCACCAGGCGCGAGCTGCTCGTCCAGCGCTCCCGCACCAGCCACTCGGCGACGTCGATGTAGTCGTGGAAGGTGTTCAGCTTCTTCAGCATCTTGCCGTCGTCGTACCAGGCGCGACCCATCTCCTGGCCGCCCCTTATGTGCGCGATGGCGTAGCCGAAGCCGCGATCCACCAGGCTCAGCACCGACGTGCTGAACCAGGGGTCCATCGAGAAGCCGTACGAGCCATAGGCATAGAGCAGGAAGGGCCGGGTGCCGTCCTGCGGCAGTCCCTTCGGCAGCAGCATCGTCACGGGCACCTGCGCTCCGTCGCGCGCCGTCACCGAGGCGCGGCGGAGCTCGTAGCGCGACGGGTCGAAGCCGCTCGGGACCTCCTGCTGCTTGCGCAGCGCGCGGGTGCGCCGGTCGAGGTCGTAGTCGTAGACGGCGGTCGGCGAGACCGGCGACTCGTACTCGAACCGGAACGTGCCGCTGTCGTACTCGCGGTTGTCGACGGCCTCGAGCGCGTACGCGACGTCGGGGAAGCTGATCTCGTGCGCCGGCCGGCCGTCGAGGGGCACCACGCGGAACTGCTGCAGCCCGCCGCGGCGCTGGCTCACCACCACGTGCCGCTTGAGCACGAGCATGCCGCCGATGTAGACGCTGTCGCTGCCGGCCTGCCAGTCGGTCCACCGGCCGGGCTCGCGCTCGCTCGCCGAGACGATGCGGAAGTTGCGCGCGCTGTCGTTGGTGCGGATGAGGAACCGGTCGCCGGCGTGCTCCACGGTGTACTCCACGTCGGGCCGCCGCGGCGCGATGACGCGTGGCGCCTCGGTGGGCCTGGTCGTGGGGACGACGCGCCACTCGGAGGAGGTGAAGCTGGTCGAGCCCAGCAGCACGTACCGGCCGCTCATGGAGCGGCGCACGCCGACGTTGTTCAGGACGTCGTCGTCGCGGAAGACGTTCACGTCCGCCGTGCGGGGCGTACCGATGACGTGCCGCCAGACGGCGTTGCCGCGCTTGGCGGAGTCGGCGGTCATGTAGAAGAACGTGCGGTTGTCGTCGGCCCAGGCGGTGCCGTTCCACACGCCCTTGACCGAGTCGACCAGCGCGCCGCTCGAAAGGTCCTTCACGTAGAGCGTGTACTCGCGGTAGGCCGTCGTGTCCTGCAGGAAGAGAAGGGTACGGCCGTCGGGGCTCACGTCGAGCCCCACGAGCGCGAGGTACGGCTTGCCGGCGGCGATGGCGTTCTGGTCCAGCCTCAGCGGCTCGGCGCCACCCTTGACCGGCTGTCGCCAGAAGTCCGGGTACGCCTTTCCCTCGGCCGGGCGGGTGAAGTACTCCCAGGCGCCCTTCCGGGCCGGCACCGAGAGGTCGGACTGCTTCACGCGGCCGAGAATCTCCTTGTACAGCTGTTCCTGCAGCGCCTCGGTGTGCCGCATGCCCTGCGCGGTCCAGGCGTTCTCCGCCTCCAGATAGCCGATGACCTCGGGGTTCTGCTTCTCGCGCAGCCAGAAGTAGTCGTCCACGCGC
>JBJMOZ010000392.1:0-3710 GCA_045803465.1 Gemmatimonadales bacterium
CATCCCGACGAGGTGGCGGCGGCGATGCACCGCACTTCGGCCGAGCTGGTGATCAACGCGGCGGCATACACGGCCGTGGATCGAGCGGAGGCGGATGCGGACGCGGCCTTCGACGTCAACGCGGTCGGCGCGGGACATGTCGCCGAGGCGGCGGCTGCCCGCGGACTACGCGTGCTGCACGTGTCCACGGACTTCGTCTTCGATGGCGAGCGCGCGCAGCCCTACGCGCCGGATGCGGCGCCGTGTCCGCTCGGCGTCTATGGCGCCAGCAAGCTGGACGGCGAGCGGCGGGTGCAGTCGGCGCTCGGCGATCGTGCGGCCATCGTGCGGACGGCATGGCTGTACGAGGGCGAGGGACCGAGCTTCGTCCATACCATCCTCCGCCTTCTGGCCACGCGTGAAGTCGTGAACGTGGTGTCGGACCAGGTGGGCACGCCGACCTGGGCGCGCGGGCTCGCCCGGGCCCTGTGGCGCATCGCCGAGTGTCCGCAGATCGCCGGTCCGCTCCACTGGACGGATGCGGGCGTGGCCAGCTGGTACGATTTCGCGGTCGCCATCCGCGAGGAGGCGTTGCAGGCCGGCGTGCTGAAGCAGGCGGCCCCGGTGCGTCCCATCGCCACCTCGGAATACCCGACCGCGGCTCGCCGGCCGCCCTTCAGCGTGCTGGACAAGGCGTCCACCTGGCGCGCGCTCGACCTGCCGCCGGTGCATTGGCGCGAGAACCTGCGCTGCATGCTCGCGGAGCTCCCTCGTGGCTAAGCTGCTCGTGACCGGCGGTGCCGGATTCATCGGCGCCAACTTCGTGCGCTACTGGCGCGCTACTCATCCGCATGACACGATCGTCGTGCTCGATGCCCTGTCCTACGCCGGCAATCGGGCCAGCATCGCCGACCTCGAGGGCGGTGCGGGATTCCGCTTCGTGCACGGCTCCATCGCGGACGGCGAGCTCGTCGCCTGCCTGCTGCGCGAGGGCGGCCTCGACACGATCGTGCATTTCGCGGCCGAGTCCCACGTGGACCGCTCGATCCACGGTCCGGACGCCTTCGTCGAGACGAACATCGTCGGGACCCATCAGCTGCTCGCGACCGCACGGCGCGTGTGGCTGGAGGAGCGCGCCGTCGATGGGCCCGTGCGCTTCCACCACGTGTCGACCGACGAGGTGTACGGCTCGCTGGGCCCGGCCGATCCAGCCTTCTGCGAAACCACGTCCTATGCGCCGAATTCCCCCTACGCCGCGTCCAAGGCGGCGTCGGACCATCTGGTGCGGGCGTATCACCACACCTTCGGCCTTCCCGTCACCACGACCACCTGCTCGAACAACTACGGCCCCTACCAGTTTCCTGAGAAGCTCATTCCCCTGATGCTGGTGAACGCGCTCACCGGGCAGCCGCTGCCGATCTATGGCGATGGCCAGAACATCCGCGACTGGCTCTACGTGGCGGATCACTGCCGCGCGATCGATCGCGTGCTCGCCGACGGCCGGTTGGGCGAGACGTACAACGTCGGGGGGCGCAACGAATGGGCGAACATCGACATCGTGCGGCTCCTGTGCGGCGTGCTCGACGAGGCCTTCGCGTCGGAACCCGGTCTCGCGCGGCGCTTCCCGGAGGCGCCGGCAGCTCGCGGGAGCCGGAGCGACTCGTTGATCACGTTCGTGCGCGATCGTCCTGGCCACGACCGCCGGTACGCCATCGACGCCACGAAGATCGAGCGTGAGCTCGGCTTCTTCCCGGCGGAGACGTTCGAGACGGGGATCCGCAAGACGGTGTGCTGGTACCTGGAGCAGGAGCCCTGGTGGCTCGCCGTGAGGGATGGGAGCTACCGGCAGTGGGTCGAGCAGAACTACGGCGAGCGCTGATTGACGTCCGCGGCCGTGCCCGCATGGTTGCCGCACGTGCGACGGGGCGTCGCGCTGTCGCTGCTGGCGGCACTCAACGTCCTGCTCCTGATCGTCTGGCAATGGAAGGTGCTGACCCAGCTGGGGCCCGGACGCGACATGGATGCGCTCGTCGCGGGCATGGTGCTGCCCAACTTCGCGACTGCGGTCGTGGGCGGCTCACTCGTCAACGTGCTCCTGCCGATGCTTTCCGCGGCGCCGATGGCGGAGCGCTCCAGGATGCGGGCCGAGTTGTCGGCGACGCTGCTGGCGTTGTTCGCCGGGGTCGCGGCCGTGCTGGCCCTGCTGGCGCCCTGGTGGGTCCCTCTCATCGCACCAGGCCTGATGGGGCAGGATCGGGACGCGGTGGTGCAACTCGCCCGCATCCAGCTCGTGGGACTGGCGCTGAGCGGCGTGCTGACGGTGCAGTCCGTGGCGCGGCAGGCCGAGGGCAGCTTCGTGCGCGTCGAGGCCGCGCAGGTGGCCGCCTCGCTTGGCGGCTTGGCAGCGCTGGTGTGGGCGGCGCCGCGCTTCGGCGCCACCGGCGTGGCCGTCTCGGCGGTGCTCCGGGTGGTCCTGCAACTATGCCTGCTGCTGTCGACGCCACGGGCAGGTGGGCGGCTCGTGCCGCAGAGCGACACGCTCCGCGAGCTGTGGCGCCGTGTGCGGCCGCTCCTGGGCGCCTCGCTCTACTACAAGTCCGACGTGGTGCTCGACCGCCTGCTCGCCTCGCTCGCGCCCGCCGGGGCGCTGTCGCTCTATCACGTCGCGCTGCAGATCATCTCGTCGGGCCAGCAGGTCATCCAGCGCGCGATCGTGGCACCCGCGATCCGCGACATGTCCGCCGCGCGGGCGACCGAAGGCGACGTCGCGTTGCGCATCCGGCTCCGCCGTTCCCTCACCGTGGTCCTGCTGCTCTCGGCTCTGGCGACCGTCGTGCTCGTGGCGATGGGGTACCCGCTGCTCCTCGGCGTCTTCGGGCGCGGGGCGGTCCGGCCGGAGCAGGTGCGGATGCTGTGGGTGCTGCTGCTGCTGCTGACCGGGGTGTGGCTCGGCGGCGTCGCGGGGCTGTTACTTTCCTCGTCGTTCTACGTGCTTGGCGACACCTTCACGCCCGCGCGCATCGGGGTCATCGGCTTCACGTTGGCGATCGGCCTGAAGTTGGTCGCATTCCGGGCCTTCGGCCTGCCTGGTCTCGCGGCGGCGGCCAGTGCGTACTACCTCATGAACGCGGGCCTGATCGGCGTCGCCCTCGGTCGACGGCTGCGCGGGGCCCGAGTCGAGACATGATGACGTCGGCAATTCCGGACGGCGTCCGGCTGGAGGAAGTCGATTGCCCCATGGGGTGCCCGCGCGACGACGAGGTCGTCCTGGTCGGTCGCGACCGGCTGCACGACTTGCCGGGCGAGTACACCATCGTTCGCTGTCGCCGATGCGATCTCATGCGCACCACGCCCCGGCCGAGCGCGGACACCATCGGGTTCTACTATCCCGATTCGTATGGGCCCTACGCGAGCACACGGGTTCAGGACGACGCGGCTGCGACGGAGCCGACGGGTTCCGGGCGGTTCGCTCGATTGTGGCCGGCGCTCTTCGAACCCAAGACGCACGCCCTTCCGCCGCTCGCGCCGGGCCGAGCGCTGGAGGTCGGCTGCGGGTCCGGCTCGTTCCTGCACTCGCTGGCGCTGCGGGGCTGGACGGTGGAGGGGATCGAGTTCTCCGCCACGGCAGCGAAGGCGGCGCGCGCGCTCGGCTACCCGGTCCACTGCGGTTCGCTCGAGGCGGCGCCGCCGCCGGCGGGCCCGCTCGACCTCGTGGTCGGCTGGATGGTGCT
>JBJMOZ010000243.1:0-6106 GCA_045803465.1 Gemmatimonadales bacterium
CGAGCTGCTCTCGACCACGCGCCGCATGCTGTTCAACGCCGCCACGATGCACGGGCAGAGAAAGACGGCTTTCCAGGACGAGATCGACTCGGCGTGCGAGCTGATCGACTTCCTTCGCTTCAACGTGCACTACGCGGAGAAGCTCTACCTCGAGCAGCCCGACTCGTCGCCGGGCATCTGGAACCGGATGGACCACCGGCCGCTCGAGGGTTTCGTGTACGCGGTGACGCCATTCAACTTCACCGCCATCGCCGGCAACCTGCCGACGGCGCCTGCGCTGATGGGTGGCACGGCGGTCTGGAAGCCGTCGCACACGGCGTTGCTGAGCAACTACTACATCATGCGCCTCCTCGAAGAGGCGGGCCTGCCACCGGGCGTCATCAACTTCGTGCCCGCCGAGCCGGTGCGCTGCACCGGCGTGCTGCTCGAGGAGCCGATGCTCGCCGGCGTGCACTTCACGGGCTCGACGCCGGTGTTCCGCAGCATCATGCACGGCGTGACGGAGCGGCTCGATCGTTACCGCTCGTACCCGCGCATCGTGGGCGAAACCGGCGGCAAGGACTTCGTGGTGGCGCACCCGTCGGCCGAGGCGCAGCAGGTGGCGGTGGGCCTGGTGCGCGGCGCGTTCGAGTATCAGGGCCAGAAGTGCAGTGCCGCCTCGCGCGCCTACATCCCGGCGTCGCTGTGGCCCGAGGTGCGGGATCGCATGACGGCCATGATGGACGAGATCCGCATGGGTGACGTGGCGGACTTCCGCAACTTCATGGGGGCCGTGATCGACGACCGCGCCTTCAAGCGCATCACCGACGCCGTCGCGCACGCGCGGCAGGCACCCGGCGTCGAGATCGTGAAGGGCGGTGGTGCCGACTCGCGCGAGGGCTGGTTCGTCGAGCCGACGCTGCTCACGGCCGAAGATCCGGGTTACCGGCTCATGTGCGAGGAACTGTTCGGGCCGGTGCTTTCCGTGCACGTGTACCAGGACGCGAAGTGGCGCGAGACGCTCGACGTCGTCGATCGCACGTCGCCCTACGCGCTCACCGGTGCCGTCTTCTCGCGCGATCGGGCGGCGGTCGCCGAAGCGAGCGAAGTGCTGCGGCAGGCGGCCGGCAACTTCTACGTCAACGACAAGCCCACGGGGGCCGTGGTGGGCCAGCAGCCCTTCGGCGGCGCCCGGGCGAGCGGCACCAACGACAAGGCGGGATCCATCCTGAACCTGCTCCGCTGGGTGTCGCCCCGCAGCATCAAGGAGACGCTCGTGCCGCCGACCGACTGGCGCTACCCGTTCATGGGTGCGGAGTGATTCGGACGCTCGTCCTCCTGCTGGTCTTCGCCGCCCCTGTGCTCCACGCGCAGGGGCGTGCGCCTTCCTATGGGCCGGCGCAGTTCCGCTGCGTGCGATTCGAGGAGCGGAGCGTGAGCGACATCGTCACGGAGACGGGCACGCGCCGCGCCAGCGCGCGCACCGGACGCAGCGGTGAACTGGTGCTGGCAGGCATACCGCGCGAGGATGGCGTGACGCTGGTGTCGTGGTACGACCGGCTGGCCGTGTGGCGCATGGCGGCCGCCGACTCCCTGGCACCCGATACCGACGGCGTGCTGGGCGGCCACTTTCGCGGCACGCTGTCGGCGGATGGGCAGTATGTGGCGTCGCAGCGGCCGTTCGTGCCGAACGCCGTGCGCGAACTCTCGGATGTGGCGAGCGCGCTCGAGGACCTGCTGCCGCCCCTGCCGACGCGCCCGTTGGAGACAGGCGAAGCGTATCGGTCGGGCGACTCGCTGACGATCCAGCGCCTGGTGGACAGCACGGGCCTGCAACGCTACCGAGTGGAGCGCGAAACGGCGGGCCGCGTCACCCCCCCCGCGGGCGACACGCTGACGCCGCCGTTCGACCGGGTCGTGCGCGACCACGGCAGCTTCACGTGGCATGCCGACGAGGGCGTGCGGCGCTACGAACGGCGCCTGGAGATCGAAGTGATGGTGCCGCCCGGCGGCGCGGTGAAACGTGCCGTGCGCTCGGAGGTGGCGCAGCGCACGACGCTGGTGCGACTTCGGGAGGACGTGGGCGCCTGCGCGGCGCTGACGCCGGCCGATTTCGAGTAGGGCGCGCTCAGGGCCAGCGTGCGAGCATCTGCCGCAACTCGTCGCGATGGTTGCTCTCGTCGGCGAGCAAGGTGTCGAAGTCGGCGGCCAGGCCGATCTCGCCTGCCGCTTCGGCCATCTCGCGACGCTTGATGTAGCGCTGAATGGTCTCGAGCTCCGCTTCGAGGGCTGCCTGGACCATCTCCTTGGCGTCGTGCACGACCTTCACCGGGGCCGGCTCCGCCGCGGGGATGCCGCCCAGCGCCGAGATCTTGTCGGCGAGCAGCTGGGCGTGACCCAGCTCCTCGGGGATCTCCGAGGCGAAAAAGGTCCGCAGCTCCTGCCGGTAGGGTCCTTGCACCATGCTGGCATAGAGCCGGTACATGATCACGGCCTGGAACTCGCCGCGCAGGTCCTCGTTCAATCCATCGATCAGCGTCTTCATCGCGTCGTTCACGTCGCCTGCCTCCTCGACACTCCTGATGATCCTGCAACGGTCCGTGGAAGCCGAATCTCGTCCTACCCCACATGTCCTGCACGGATTCCGAGCGGCCAACGCACGATGCGACGCGCGGCCGCGTCGGGCCACACAGGAGTGAGCCGCGCCACCAGCTCGGCCAGCGGATCGGCGCCCTCCTCGCCGCGCCCACGCGCCACCGCCGACCAGGTGCCGATGTAGCCGAGCAGTTCGTCGCGGGACATGACGGCGTGCATCGCCAGCGCCGGCGCCGGGATGGACGCGAATGGAAAGGGCAGCGTGGCGAAGCCTGCATCCACCAGGGCCCGTTCGGGCGGCCAGTAGCGACCGATGCGTTCCTCGTAGAACCAGGTCAGGACGGGATCCACGTCGTCGCCAGCATGCATGGCACCGTAGCACCAGAGGGCGATGATACCCCGGGGCGCGAGCACCCTGCGCACCTCGGCGTAGAAGGCGTCGAGGTCGAACCAGTGCGCCGCCTGGGCCGCGGTGACGAGGTGGGCCGCGCCATCCGGCAGGCCCGACTCCGACTCGCGACCCAGCGCATACGTGACACGATCGTGCCTGGTGGCGTGGGTCAGCTGCTCAGCGCTTGGATCGGTGGCTCGCACTCGCTCGAAGTGGTCGGCGAGCCCGATCGCGGCCTGGCCCGAGCCGGTGCCGCAGTCCCACGCAAGGCCGCGACCGGGCGCCACGGACGCAAGAAACGCGAAGAGCTCGGTGGGATAGTGCGGTCGGAAGCGTGCATACTCGGCCGCCAGCCCGGAGAAGTGGTCGGCGAATTCCGACGTCACGATGGTCCCGCTGCACGCGCCGGACGGGTTCGGCCGATGAGCCGCGCCTCGGGATCGAAGAACACCACGGCAAGCGCGAACGCTGCCGCCGTGGTGCCGGCGAGCACGGCCACGTTCATCGCGAGCGGAAACTCGGTCGACTGCCCGAGCGCGCGGCGCACCAGCTCGACCATGTGTGTCACCGGATTGACCGATGCGAACAGCGCCAGCGCTCGTGGCAGCCGGGCCGCCGGGTAGAGCGCCCCGCTCAGGAAGAGCAGTGGAAAGAGCAGCACGTTGATGATGCCCGCAAAGTTCTCCACCGACCTGAGCCGCGACGCCACCATGAGTCCGAGCACCGCCGACACGGCCGATGCGACGATGAGAGCGCCGCACACCAGCAGCAGCCGTGACGGCGAGACGTGCACGATGAATGGTGCCGCGGCGAGCACGACGAGCGCCTGCGTGACGCCCATCACCGTCGCCGAGAGGGTGCGGCCCAGGAGCACCGCACCCGAGCCGGCAGGGCTCGCGAGCATGAGTCGCAGCATGCCGAACTCGCGGTCGTATACGGTGGACACCGCCGTGAGCGCACCGCCGAACAGGCACGCCATGACGAGCACGCCGGGGTACACGAATTCGCGATACGGAATCCCCGACGGCAACTGCGCGATGGAGTTGTAGCCCGTCGCGACCAGCAGCAGCCACACGAAGGGTCGCGCGACACCCCCGAGCAGCCGGCTCGGCTGGCGGCGCACGCGGCGCAGGTCGCGCGTGGTGATGGCGAGCGCCGTGGCGGCCATGCTCACGTCGCCACCCGCGCGCCCGTGCGAGCGAAGTAGGCGTCCTCGAGCGTGGGCGCGCGGAGCACCGAGCGCGTGAGGCCTGCGGCACCGGCCGCGCGCTCGAGCGCGTGCTCCTTTCGCCCGTCGAGCCCGATGCGGACGGCGCCTTCGCTCGGTACGACGACCTTCGCGAGCCCCTCACCCTGCAGCGCCGAAGCGAAGGAGCCGGCCCCGGGGCCCTCCACCTCGAGGACCGCGTCGCCGAACGGTGCGAGCAGGTCGTGCGGTGTGCCATCGGCCACCACGCGACCCTTCGCCAGCATGAGCACGCGATCGGCGGGCTCGGCCTCGTCGAGATAGTGCGTCGAGAAGAGCACCGCCGCGCCGCGCGCGCGGCGCTCCGCGTCGAGGAAGCTCCAAAGGCGCTCGCGATGCTCGGGGTCGAGGCCCACCGTAGGCTCGTCGAGGATGAGGAGCGCGGGTCCGTGCAGCGTGGCACGCGCGATGTCGGCGAGGCGGCGCCATCCGCCGGAGAGCTCGCGGGCGAGCTGGCTGGCGCGCGGCCCGAGCCCCATGCGTTCCAGCGCGCCCTCGACGGCGGCACGCGTGTCGCGTCGCGACACGCCGGCCATGCCGGCGGCGAACTCGAGGTTCTCTCGCACGGTGAGGAACGGATCGACGGTGGGCTCCTGAAAGACGAGCCCGAGCCGGCGGCGCGCCGAGCGCCGATCGCGCACGACGTCGTGTCCGAAGATGCGCGCGTGGCCGCGACCAGGCGCCAACAACGTCGCGAGCAGCAGCATCGCCGTGGTCTTGCCCGCGCCATTGGGTCCGAGCAGCCCGACGAGCGCGCCCGACGGCACGGCGAGGTCCAACGCCTCGAGGGCGCGGACCTCGCCGTAGTCGCGGCCGAGGCCCGTGGCCTCGATCGCGGGCGTGCTCACGCCGTCTGCGGCTCCGGGGCGATCCTGCGGTAGGTGAACGGCACTTCGCGCCCAGCCTGGCCCAGCGCATCCTCGATGAGGTGGTGGTGCGGGCTCAGGTGGCAGATCGGGTCGGCGTTGGTCGCATCACCCGTGAGCGCGAACGCCTGGCAGCGGCAGCCGCCGAAGTCGATGCACTTCCGTTCGCAGCTGCGGCATGGGTCCTTCATCCACGCGTCGCCGCGGAATGCCTGGAAGAGGGGCGACTCGTGCCAGATCCACTCCAGCGAGTGGTCCTTCACGTTCGGCATCGGAAGCGTGGTGATGTTCGTGGCGCCGTGACACGGCAGCGCCTTCCCATCAGGCGCCATCACCACGTACACCTTGCCCCAGCCGCCATAGCATGGCTTGGGATACTTCTCGTAGTAGTCCGGCAGCACGAAGACCATCTGCATGCGGCCGCGATACTTCTGCCGAAGCCGCTCGGCCACCTCGAAGGCGCGGTCCACCTGCTCGGGCGACGGCATGAGCGCCTCGCGATTCACGAGGCCCCAGCCGTAGTACTGGGTGTTCGCCAACTCGACGCGGTCGGCGCCCAGGTCGGCGGCGAGCTCGATGATCTGCTCGATGCGGTCGAGGTTCTCGCGGTGCAGCACCACGTTCACTGTGAAGGCGAAGTCCAGCTCCTTCACCAGTGCCGCCGCCGCCCGCTTCTGCTTCACCGAGCGCACGCCCGCGATCCGCTCGGCGTTGTCGTCGTCGGCGTCCTGCAGCGAGATCTGGACGTGCTCGAGACCGGCTTCCTTGAAGCGCTCCGCGCGGGGGCGCGTGAAGCCCAGTCCCGACGTCACGAGCGTGGTGTAGAAACCCTCCCGTCGCGCATGCTCGGCGATCTCCTCGCAATCCTTCCTCACGAGCGGCTCGCCGCCCGAAAGGCCGAGCTGCAGCACGCCGAGCCGGCGGGCCTCGGTGAGCACGCGCTTCCAGGTATCGGTGTCGAGCTCCTGGTTCGCCCGGATGAGGTCGAGCGGGTTGGAACAGTAAGGGCAGTGCAGCGGGCAGCGATGC
>JBJMOZ010000078.1:0-4462 GCA_045803465.1 Gemmatimonadales bacterium
CAACTCGCTCGTCATCGACAGCCTGCCCGTGGGTCTCTACGTCGTCGACCGCGACTTCCGCATCCTGGTCTGGAACCGCAAGCGCGAGACGGGCATGCAGGGCATCCCCCGGCAGGATGCGGTGGGGCGCAGGCTCTTCGAGGTGCTCACGCGGCAGCCCGCTGCGCGCCTGCAGGCGGAGTTCGACCTGGTGTTCCGCACCGGCCAGCTGCATCGGCTCGAACTCGAGGTGGCCCTGGACGGCGAGACGAGCATCTATCGCATCACGCGGATCCCGATGCGCCTCGATGGCGAGACGGTGACGCACGTCATCACGATCGGCGAGGACGTCACCGAGTGGCGCGGCATCCAGGTGCAGATCATGCAGAGCGAGAAGCTCGCGGCCGTGGGCCAGCTCGCCGCCGGCGTCATGCACGAGATCAACAACCCCCTTGCCACCATCGGCGCCTGCGTCGCCGCCATCGAGGGCCGCCTTGGCGACTGCTCGGGGACGGGCGTGCCCGCCATCCAGGAGTACGCCGAGATCATCGACAAGGAAGTGCAGCGCTGCACCGCCATCGTGGACGGCCTGCTCGACTTCAGCCGACCCAAGGGCACCCGCAAGGCGCCGGTGTCGGTGACGGCGGTGGCGGAGGACGCGCTCTTCCTGTTCCGGCACCACGAGCGCTACAAGCACTACGTCGTGCAGACCGAGCTGGCGCCCGATCTCCCGCTGGTGCAGGCCAACCAGGAGCAGTTGATCCAGGTGATCATGGCCCTCCTCCTCAATGCGCTCGACGCGATGGATCCCGGCGGCCGGCTCACGGTGCGCACGCTGCGGAGCCGCGTGCGCGAGCACGAAGTGCTCATCGAAGTGGAGGATACGGGCCGCGGCATCCCGGTGCCGGTGCAGTCGCGCATCTTCGAGCCGTTCTTCACCACGAAGGCCCAGGGGCGCGGCACCGGGCTCGGGTTGTCCATCTGCTACGGCATCGTGGAGGAGCACCGCGGGCACATCGAGGTGGACAGTCATCCGGGACGCGGCAGCCTGTTCCGCGTATCGCTGCCGGTGACCGCATGAAGATCCTCGTCGTCGAGGACGACCGCACGGTGGGCCAGTACGTGCGCCGCGGGCTGGAGGAGCAGCGGCTGCACGTGGACCTGGTGGAGGACGGCCTCGAGGGGCTGCGATTCGCGTCGGGCGGCAGTTACGACCTGATCATCCTGGACCTGCGGCTCCCCGGCATGACGGGGCTCGAGGTGCTGCGCACCCTGCGCGATCGCGGTCTTACCGTGCCGATCCTCGTGCTCACGGCGCAGGACGCGGTGGATTTCAAGGTGCAGGCCCTGCGCGCGGGCGCCGACGACTACGTCACGAAGCCGTTCGCCTTCGAGGAGCTGCTCGCGCGCGTCGAGGCGCTCGGGCGCCGTCCGCAGCAGCTGCGCACACCGGTGCTCCGCGTGGCCGATCTCGAGGTGGACATGGCCACGCACGAGGCCCGTCGCGGCGGCGAGCCGATCGAGCTGACGCCGAAGGAGTACACCGTCCTCGAGTATCTCGTGCGGCACGCCGGCCGGGTCATGTCCCGCACGCTCATCACCGAGTACGCGTGGGACTACCACTTCGATCCGGGCACGAACATCGTCGACGTGGTGATCAACCGGCTGCGCAAGAAGATCGACTCCGGCCACGCGCAGAAGCTCATCCACACGGTGCGCGGCGTGGGGTACATGGTGAAGGGCTAGATGGGCACCATCCGCTGGCGGCTCGCAATCTGGTATGCGGTGGCGCTCATGCTCTCACTCGCGGGCTTCGGCGCGGCCGTGGCGTCCGAGCTGCGGAAACCCAATGTCCCCGCGCTCGACGCGCAGTTGGGCAACGAGCGCGACCTCGCCATCAACTACCTGGTCGAGTCGTACCGCGTGCTCGGCAGCCTGGTGCCGGCTTCCACGCAGGCGCTCGCGCCGGCCATCGCGGCGGGGCTGCAGGGCTTTCGCGACTATCTCGTCGTCAGTGACAGCGCTGGGCGCGAGCTGTACGTCTCCGACGCCGCGACGGCGCTGCGCTTCTCCGATCTGCAGCGACTGAGCGCCCCACTGGCCGCGCGGCCCATCGAGCGCGCCGCGCGCGTCATCCGCCTCGAGGACGGGCGCGAGCTGCGCGCCGTGCTGACGCCACTCGCGGCCGCCGGGCCCGAGATCGGCGGCATCCTCGTGGCCGCGCCCCTCGAGCGCGCCGCGCCGGACGTGAACGTCTTCCTGCGCGCCATGCTCGTCACCGCGCCGTTCGTGTTGCTGGCGTCGGTGCTCGTGGGCTGGGAGCTCGCCCGGCGCGCGCTCGTGCCGGTGGAGCGGATCATCGACGAGCTGGAGGCGATCACCGACGGGCGGAGCCTGCACCGCCGCCTTGCCGTGCCGACAGCGGGCGAGGAGGTGGCGCGCCTGGCGCAGACGCTCAACGGCATGCTGACGCGCCTGGAGCAGAGCTTCGCGAGCCTGCGTCGCTTCACCGCCGATGCGAGCCACGAGCTCAAGACGCCCCTCATGGTGGTGCGCGCCGGCGTGGAGCGGGCGCTCACCGACGGCGACACGCCCGACGAGGTGCTCGCCTCCCTCGACGAGACCCTCGAGGAGATCAACCGGATGAGCGAGCTCGTCGAGAGCCTGCTCACCCTGGCGCGCGCCGACGAGGGCCGCGCGCCGCTCGCCGTGGACCGCACCGACCTGCGCGAACTGGTGGCCGAAGCGTCCGAGACGGCGGGCATGCTGGGAGAGGTGGCGAACGTCACGGTCACCTCCATCATCCCGGAGGGCCCGGTCTGGGCCGCGGTGGATCGACGGCGCATCCGGGAGCTCCTGCTCAACCTCGTCACCAACGCGATCAAGTTCACCCCATCCGGCGGACGGGTGGAGCTGCAGCTCGACGAACGCGGCGACCAGATCGTCCTGATCGTGCGCGACTCCGGCATCGGCATCGCCGCCAAGGACCTGCCGTACGTCTTCGAGCGCTTCTGGCGCGCCGACCTGGCGCGCTCGCGCACCGGGGAGCGGCCGGGTACGGGGCTGGGACTCGCGATCACCAAGTGGATTGCCGAGGCGCATGGCGGCTCGATCGAAGTGCAGAGTCGCGTCACGCGTGGCAGCGTCTTCACCGTGACGTTGCCGGGACTCATCCCCGACTCCCTCGAAACGAGCCCCGCGTCCGCATTGGCGAGCGGCGAGCCCTCGGCGACCAGTTCGGCCGACACCACGGGAAATCCGATGTAGCAATGTGGTATCGTCACGTCCTGCAACACCGCCTCGGGCTGTCACGAAAATGGCCAACTTGTAACTGCGCTTTCATCGTTCTGTAATCCTTCGACGATTCCACGGACATTTGGCAGCCCCATCTTCCGGTCACGTCAACCACCTCTGCCGGAGGGCAGGTCGTGTTCGAGAATCTCATCGAGTCGTCCGACAAGCGACGGAAGTCGTTCTGGCAGTCGATGTTCTCCGCGATTCTCCATGGCGCCGTCATCTTCGGCGCGATCAAGGCGACGCAGGGTGTCGCCGAGGAGATCCGGGAACGCCCCATCGACACCACGCTCGTCTTCCTGAAGCCACCGGAGGCGACCCCGCCGCCGCCCGAGCCGCCGAAGCAGGAGATGGTGGTCGCGGCCAATCCGCCCCCCAAGGGCTTCCAGACCATCGTGCCGCCGGATGTCATCCCCAAGGACATCCCGCCGGTAGACCTGAACACCAAGCCCTTCAACGCCTCCGACTTCACGGGCAAGGGCGTCGAAGGCGGCATTGCCTCGGGCATCGTCGGCGGCTCGGGCCCGGTCGAGGTGAAGGCCGACGTCTTCATGAGCTCGCAGCTCGACGACCCGGCCGTGCCGATCTCGCAGCCCGCGCCGCGCTACCCGCCGGTGCTGCAGAGCGCCGGGATCGGTGGATCGGTGGACCTGCAGTACATCATCGACACCACGGGCCACGCGGAGCCGAGCTCGTTCAAGGTGCTCGAGAAGACCCACGACGCCTTCGTCGCCCCGGCGAAGGAGGCGATCGCGAAGAGCGTATTCCGCCCGGCGAAGTTCAAGGGCGCCACGGTCCGCCAGCTCGTCAACCAGCGCATCACCTTCAAGGCGCCCGGCACCTGAGCCGCGCCGACACACATCGGAGAGGAATCGAACAATGGGCGTAGATCTGATGCACCTGTGGGCTCAGATGGGCTACTTCGCCAAGGGCGTCGTGGTCGTGATGGCGATCATGTCGATCTACTCGGTGACGGTCATGATCACCAAGCTGATCCAGTTGAAGCGCAGCGAGGCGGCCACGCGCCGGTTTGCGCCGCAGTTCTCGCGCGCCATTCAGGAAGAGAACCTGGACCAGGCGATCGCCCTGGCCGAGAAGAACAAGAAGAGCCACGTCTCCCGCGTGCTGGGCGAGGCGCTGGCCGAGGTGAAGCCGCTGCTCCGTGACCGCGCCACCATCACCGCCGCCG
>JBJMOZ010000104.1:0-7468 GCA_045803465.1 Gemmatimonadales bacterium
AGAGGTTCATCGTGCCGTCGCTCGAGTTGGCCGACGTGAAGTAGAGCAGGTCCTGGATGCCCGAGAGCTGCTGCTCGATCGGGGCGGCCACGGCCTCGGCGACGTCGGACGCGGTGGCGCCCGGGTAGAACGCCGACACGCTCACGCTCGGCGGCGTGATCATCGGGTAGCTCGCGATCGGCAGGCTCTTCAGCGCGAAGAGGCCAAGCAGCACGATGACGATCGAGAGCACCGACGCCAGGATCGGCCGCCGGATGAACGTGTTCTTCGGAACGTAGGGAGTTTGCTGCGTGCTCACCGAGACGTCTCCCCGGCCGATGCCGTCTGCGGACCGGCGGCGGCGGAATCGGGCGACCAGGCCTTGGCCACCACGGCCGACCCGGGTCGTACCCGCTGAAGGTTGTCGACGATCACCTTGTCGCCGGGCGCGAGCCCCTTCTCGACGATCCACTCGCGCCCGACCCACCCGCCGGTGACCACATCGCGCGTCTTGGCGGTGTCGCCCACCACCACGTATACGAACTGGCGGCCGAGGGCCTGCTGCACCGCGACCTGCGGCACGAGCACGGCGTCGTTGCGCGTGGCCCCGAGGAGGCGCGCGCGCACGAACTGGCCGGGCAGGATGCGATGCTTCGGATTCTTGAACTCGGCCCTCAAGTCCAGCGAGCCCGTCTCCTGGTCGATGCGCAGGTCGGTGAAGCTGAGCCGGCCCGTCTGGTCGAACGTGCTGCTGTCGGAGAGCACGAGTTCCACCCGGAACTTGCCATCCTTGGGCGGCGTCACGCGGCCGCTGCGTACCTCTTCCTCGTACTTCAGGCGGTCGTTGTCGGAGACGGCCAGGTCGGCATAGATCGGGTCGAGCTGGTCGATCGTGGTCAGCAGCACCGAGGGGCCGGGGATCTGGGCGCCCACGAGCTGGTCGGCCTTGCCGATGCGGCCGTCGATCTCCGCGATGATCGCGGTGCGCCGGAGGTCGACGTTGGCCTTGTCGAACGAAGCAGCGCTGCCTGCGAGGGACGCCTCGGACCGTTCGAAGTTGGTGCGCAGCACGTCGAAGTCACGCTGGCTGATCGCCCCGCCCTTGAAGAGCGCCTCGCCGCGCGCGAGGTCGCGCTTGGTCTGCTCGTAGACGGCCCGCGACGTGGCCTGGTCCGCCTGGCTCGCCTGCGTCACCGCCTGGTACGGGGCGGGGTCGATCAGGAAGAGCTTCTGTCCCTTCGTGACGTTCGTCCCCTCGGTGAAGTAGCGGGCGAGGATCGTCCCGGTCACGAGCGAGCGCACCTCGACGCTGTGCGACGCCTCGGCCTGGGCGGTGAATTCGTAGACCGCAGGCACCGCCCTGGGCTGGACCTCGAGCACGCCGACGGTCGGCGGCGCCGGGGGTGGAGGGCCCTTGTCCTTGGCGCACGCGGCCAGGGCGAGCGGCATGGCGACGGTGAGAACGCCACGGAGCACCGCGGGACGGCGAAGCAGAACTGGCACGAGCGACCTCGGCGGGAATGTCGGGTATTGGGGCGTCACCCTCAGGGTGGCCCATCCTTAAGCTATAGGTGCCCGGCCGTTACGGCACCGTCAGTTCAGACAGGTCCGCCGGCGGTTGACAATCCGACCAACATGCTCCCTTATACAGGATTCGCCGCGTTCGCGGCGGTCGGCAACCAAGCACGTGATATGAGGAGGAGACGATGACCCAAGGGAACTCGTTGCCGTCGGTCGCACCCATCGACACGCGCGGATACGCGCACCCCGAGGTGCTGGTGTCGACGGCGTGGGTGGCCGAGCACTTGAACGATCCCGGCGTGCGCCTGATCGAGTCGAACGAGGACCTGCTGCTGTACGAGACGGGCCACATTCCGGGCGCGGTCAAGATCGACTGGACCAACGACCTCAACGATCCGCTGGTGCGCGACTACGTCTCGCGTGACGCCTTCGAGTCGCTGCTGCGCGCGAAGGGCATCTCCTCGAACACCACGATCGTCTTCTACGGGGACAAGAACAACTGGTGGGCCACCTATGCGTTCTGGGTGTTCCGCCTCTTCGGCCTGACCAATCTTCGCCTGATGGACGGCGGTCGCCAGCGCTGGGCTGAGGAGGGTCGCCCGCTCGTCACCGACGCCGTGAAGTACCCGCCGGGCGACATCACCATCGCCACGCGCGACGATCGGCACCTGCGCGCCTTCCGCGAGGAAGTGCTCAAGCACGTGCACGCCGGCGGCAAGCTGGTGGATGTGCGGAGCCCCGAGGAGTACCGGGGCGAGAAGCTCCACATGCCCGAGTATCCGCAGGAAGGGGCCGTGCGCGGCGGCCACATCCCGGGTGCGAAGAGCATTCCGTGGGCCCGGGCGGTGAACCCCGAGACGCACACGTTCCGGCCGGCGAGCGAGCTGCGCACGCTCTATGTCGCCGAGAACGGCCTCGACCCGAAGCATGAGACGATCGTCTACTGCCGCATCGGCGAGCGGTCGTCGCACTCCTGGTTCGCGCTGACGTATCTGCTCGGCTTCGAGAACGTGCGCAACTACGACGGTAGCTGGACGGAGTGGGGCAACGCGGTGGGGCTGCCCATCGAGCGATAGCAATCGCCTGCGCATGCCACCGCGGGGGCAGGTTTCCTGGAGACCTGCCCCCGCGCTCATGACAGGTGTCGCGTCCTAAGACATTGCCAATTCATGATGTGAATGCAGCAAGCAAGCAGATACTTGCATTATCTGCCGGAGGCTGTATCGTAGTGCCCCTGATGACCGACATCCGCGAAAAGCTGCTGGACGCAACCGCCCGGGTCTTCGCCAAGCTGGGCTACCTCGGCTGCACCACCCGCCGGGTGGCGCAGGAGGCCGGGGTCAACGAAGTGACCCTGTTCCGTCACTTCGGATCGAAGGACACGCTCATCCGCGAGGCGCTCGCGCACGTCGAGCGCACCACGGTGACGGCACTGCCCGCCGAGCCGAAGGATCCCGCCATGGAGTTGCACGCCTGGGCCCACGAGGTCTATGGCAACCTGAGCGCGCAGCGCGTGCTGATCCGCCGGGTCATTGGCGAGACGGTGGAACGCCCCGAGATCGCTCCCGTAGTGTGCGAGGGCGCGCAGGGGGAGCACAGCGTCCTCCGGCGCTATCTCGAGGAGCTGCGGCACCGCGGTCTCACCGGGACGGATTTCAGCGCCGAGGCCGTGAGCTCCATGCTTCTCGGCGCGCTGTTCGCCGATGCCATGATGCGGGACATGATGCATCCGCCGCTGTCGGTGGACGAGATGCTGCGCGAGTACGTGCGGCAGACGCTCGTCACCATCGGTGCGGTCAACACTTCCACTTCCGGGGTCGCATGATGTACGTCGCGCGCCTGCTGGTCGCCGCCGGTCTGTTGCTTCCCATGGTGCCCCTCGCTGCGCAGCAGCCGGCGCCAACCGCCACCATCGCCCCGGGTGACACCGTGGTGCTGACGCTGCGCGATGCGCTGCTTCGCGCCGAGCCCGCCAGCGAGCAGGTGAACATCGGCCGGCGGCTGGTGGATCGCTCGCGGGCGGACAAGACCGTGGCGTGGAGCCCCCTGCTGCCGCAGGTGACGCTCACCCCGAACTACACGCGGGTCGTCGAGACGCCGTTCCGCCAGTTCTTCTCGGGCGGCGGCGGCGGTGGTGGCGGCGTCGACCTGGGCTCGGACAACCCGTTCACCGCGACCACCAACTGGGCGCTGGGCGGCAACGTCACGTGGACGCCGATCGACTTCGCCGCCTACTCGCAGATCTCCGCGGCGTCGCGCGGCATCGACGTGGCGAAGCTGCAGCTCTCCTCGCAGCAGGCGTACACGATCCTCACGGCGGCGGCGGCGTACTACAACGCCCTGCTTGCCGACCAGCTCCTGGGCATCCGCATCGCCACGCTGGAGCAGGCGGAGCGGACGTTCAAGGACATCCAGCTCGGGTACGAGGTGGGCACGCAGTCGGAGTTCGACGCGCTGCGCGCACGCGTGGCGCGCGACAACCAGGTGCCGGTCGTGACCGAAGCGCGCGCCAACCGCGCGATCGCGTTCACCCAGCTGAAGCAGTTGCTCGACCTGCCCATCGAGCGCGAGCTCAACCTGGTCACGCCCATCGACGAAGGCGCCGTACCGGAAGTGCCCGACTCGGTGCGCCAGCAGCTGGGCGTCGCCGATACCACGCCGGACAATCGCAACGTGGTCCAGCAGGCCGAGTTCGGCGTGCAGCAGGCGCAGGCGTTCTACGAGGCGTCGGGGCGGCAGTGGCTGCCGACGGTCGGTGGCTTCCTGAACTACAGCAAGCAGGGCTACGCCACCGGCTTCTGGCCGTCGTCGGGCGCCTGGTTCGACGATTTCAACGTGGGCTTCGGGCTCACGTGGCCGCTCTTCACGGGCGGGCGCATCCTGGGTCAGCGCCGTGCGGCGCGGGCCGATCTCGAGATCGCCCAGCAGTCGTTCAAGCTGACGCTCGAGCAGGCCGCGCTCGACAACGTGAGCGTGACCTCGCGCCTCCAGGAGGCCGAGGACAATGCCAAGGCCACGGAGTCCGTGGTGGAGCAGGCGGAGCGCGCCTACCAGATCGCGGAGCTGCGGTTCAAGGAAGGCCTCTCCACCCAGACGGAGCTGCAGGACGTGCGGATCCAGCTCGAGGCGGCGCGCGCCAACCGCGCCTCCGCGTTCCGCGACCTGCAGGTCGCGCGCTTGCGGCTCGCGCTGCTGCCGTACCTGCCCATCGGTACCGCGGACCCGAGCATCGTGAACGCGGGTAGTGCCACACGGCAAGCGACCGGCTCTGCGTCGTCGTCGATCACGTCGGCGGGCAGTGTCCGATAACAGCGCACGCAATGCCGGCCACCGTGGCCGGCTGGACCTCGAGCTGGGCGTATCCATGAAGACGCGCAACGCAATGTTCGGAATCGTGAGCCTCCTCGCTGCCGCCGCCATCACGGTGGCTGCGTGCGGCAAGCGCACCGATGCCTCCGCCACCGGCACCGAGGCCCCGGTCGTGATCGGACCCGAGAACATCGCCGTCGTCGCCGAGACGCTGCTGGTGGACGGTCCGTCCATCTCCGGCTCGCTCGCGGCGGAGCGCGAGGCGCGCGTCAACGCCGAGCTCGGCGGGTCGGTCCTGCAGGTCTACGTGGAGGCGGGCCAGTCGGTGAAGGCCGGCCAGCCACTCGCGCAGATCGAACCGCAGACGGCCCGCGAGCAGGCCCAGTTCACCGACGCGCTGGTGATGAGCTTCGAGAACAACCTGCGCCTGGCGCAGCGCAATCTCGAGCGCTCGAAGCGGCTCGCGCAGGGTGGGGCCCTCTCGACGGCGCAGATGGAGCAGGACGAGCAGGCGGTGACGCAGGCCGAGGCGACGCTCGCCGAGGCCCGCTCGCGGCAGACGTCGGCGCAGCGTACGCTGTCGCGCTCGACGGTGCGTGCGCCGTTCGCCGGCATCGTCGCCAACCGCTCGGCGAGCGTCGGCGACGTGGTGAAGGATGGCACGCAGCTGTTCACCATCGTGGATCCCACGAGCCTGCGGCTCGAGGCGCAGGTGCCGGCCGACTTCCTCCGCACGCTCAAGGTGGGGACGCCGGTGCGCTTCCAGCTGAGCGGCTTCGGTGACCAGCAGCTGACGGGCCGGGTGAGCCGCATCGTGCCGGTGCTCGACCCGGCGACGCGGCAGGTGCAGGTGCTCGTGTCGGTGCCGAACCCGGACAGGAGCCTCCTGGCGGGACTCTTCGCCGAGGGACGGGTCATCACCTCGTCACACAAGGGACTCACGGTGCCGCAGGGCGCGGTCGATGCGCGCGGCGTGCGGCCGTCGGTGATGCGGCTCAAGGGCGGCCGGCTCGAGCGGGTGGAGGTGGAGGTGGGGCTGCAGGACAGGATCGCCGAGCTGGCCGAGGTGACGGGTGTGGCCGTGGGCGACACGGTGGTGCTCGGCAGCGCACGGGACATTCAGGCGGGGACGCCGGCGCGCGTGGGTGCGGCCGCCGAGCGCGCCACGGCCGCGGCAGACTAGGCGGGACGGCTCATGGTCATTTCCGATTTCGCGATCAAGCGCCCGATCATCACGATCGTGGCGATGCTCGCACTCGCGCTGGGCGGCATCATCGCCCTCTTCAAGCTGCAGACGGACGAATTCCCCGATGTCGCGCCGCCGATGGTGACGGTGGGCATCCCGTACCCCGGCGCCTCGCCCGAGACGGTGGAGAAGGAGCTCCTCGACCCGGTCGAGGAGGCCATGACCGCGATCAGCGGCGTGAAGAAGGTGATCAGCCGCGCGGAAGACGGCTTCGTCTTCATGTTCATCGAGTTCGCCTTCGACAAGCCGCTCAACGAGGCGACGCAGGACATCCGCGACGCCATCTCCGGCATCCGCAACGACCTGCCGACGGAGATGGAGGAGCCGATCATCAAGAAGTTCAACGACACCGACCTGCCGATCGTGTCGGTGGCGCTGTCGTCGGACCGGCTCTCGCCCGCGGAACTGACGCGGCTGGCCGATCCGGGCATCACGCGCGAGCTGCGCTCCATCGGTGGCGTCGCCGAGGTGACGGTGGCGGGCGGGCAGGAGCGCGAGCTGACGGTGGAGCTCCGGCCGACCGCGCTGCAGGCCAATGGCGTGAGCGTGTCGCAGGTGGTGCAGGCGCTGCAGGCACAGAACCTGGCGGCGCCGGTGGGGCGCGTCACGGGGGCGTTCGACGAGCGCTCGATCCGCCTGCGCGGCCGGCTCGAGGGCCCGACCGACTTCATGCAGCTCGTGGTGGCCGAGCGGGGCGGCACGCTCATCCGCCTGGGCCAGGTGGCCGACGTGCGGGACGGCACCGAGGAGCAGCGCTCGCTGGCGCTGTTCAACGGCAAGGCCTCCGTCGGCATCGACGTGAAGAAGTCGCGCGGCTTCAGCACCACCGACGTGGCGGCGAAGGTCTTCGCGCGGCTGGACCGCATCGAGGAACGACTGCCGGCCGACGTCAAGATCAACATGGTGAAGAATTCCGGCACTCGCGTCACGGCCGCCGTCCGCAACGTGCAGGCGACGCTGGTGGAGGGCGCGCTGCTCACGGTGCTGGTGGTGTTCGTCTTCCTCAACTCGTGGCGCTCCACGGTGATCACGGGTCTGGCGCTGCCGGTGAGCGTGCTCGCGAGCTTCATCGTGGTCTGGGCCCTCGGCTTCAAGCTCGAGACGATGTCGCTGCTCGGCCTCTCGCTGGCCATCGGCATCCTGATCGACGACGCCATCGTGGTGCGCGAGAACATCGTGCGGCACGTCGATATGGGGAAGGACCACTACCAGGCCGCGCTCGAGGGCACGGACGAGATCGGCCTCGCCGTCGCGGCGACGACGTTCTCCATCCTCGCGGTGTTCGTGCCGATCGCCTTCATGACCGGCGTCGGCGGGCAGTGGTTCAAGCCGTTCGCGCTGACGCTCGCCTGCTCGGTGCTCGTGTCGCTGTTCGTGAGCTTCTCGCTCGACCCCATGCTGTCGGCGTACTGG
>JBJMOZ010000155.1:0-3386 GCA_045803465.1 Gemmatimonadales bacterium
ATCGAGGAATGTGCCTCGCGCGAGGCGTAGACGGTGAGCCTGTCGCCGGCCGCGGCAAGCCCCTGAGCGCTGGCCCGGCCCTGGGTCGCCCGCTCGCGAGCCGTGAGCAGCGCCACGAGCGTGGCCGTGGACGCGGTGTCCTGGATGACGCCCACGAATCCTTCGGGCAGCCCGATCATCTGTCGCAGCCAGTCCATCGTGACCTGCTCGAGCTCGGTGGCCGCCGGCGAGGTCTGCCACGACATGCACTGCGCGCCCAAGCCTGCCGTGAGCATCTCGGCGAGGATCGACGGCGGGCTCGTCGTGGCCGGGAAATACGCGAAGAAGCCCGGATGGCCCCAGTGCGTCATCCCCGGCACGATGAGCTCGCGAAAATCGGCGAAGAGGCGGTCGATGGATTCGGACCGGGGCGGCGGCGACGAGGGCAGCCGGCGGCGGATGTCGCCGGGCTGCACGTCCGGCACCACCGGCTGGTGCTCGATGTCGCGCAGGTAGTCCGCGATCCAGTCCACGATCTCGTGACCGGCGCGGCGGAACTCGTCGGGGTTCATGGCGCACCAATTAACTTCGGTGCCGCCATGACCGCCACCGACACCGCCGCTCGCGTCACTCCCACGCACGCCCTCGCGGGGTTGGGCTGGATGCTCCTTGCCCAGGTGTGCTTTGCCGCGATGAACGTGAGCGCCCGCCTGGCGGGCGGCGACGTACCATGGCCAGAGGTGGCGAGCGCCCGATTCCTCGTGGGCGCCGTGCTGGCCTGGGGCATCGCACGGAGCCGGGGTGCCTCGCTCGCCATCACCGACCGCCGCACCTCCTGGATGCGCGCCATCTTCGGCACACTCTCGGCCGTGTGCACGTTCTACGCGATCACCTCGCGTCGCATCAATCTCGGCGACGCCGCCACGCTCGGCGCCACGGCGCCGATCTTCGTGGCCATGCTCGCCCCCTCGCTGCTGGGCGAGCGCAGCGGCCGGGCGGTGCCGGTCGCCGCCGGCATCGCCTTCGCGGGCGTGGCGCTGGTGCTCCAGCCGTCGTTCCAGAGCGCCATCGGCGTCGCGATGATCGCCACGCTCGGCGCGTTCCTCTATTCCATCGCGCTGATCTCGTTGCGCCGACTGGGCGGCGGCGAGACGCACGAGGCCGTCGTGTTCCACTTCTCGTGCGTCGCGCTCGCCACCATGACCGCCCTCGCGATTCCCGGCTGGCGCACGCCCACGCCGCATGGCCTGCTCTGGCTGGTTGCCACCGGCATCACGGGCGGCCTCGCACAGCTCGCCATGACGCGTGCCTACGCGCTGGACCGCGCCGCCCGAGTCTCGACGCTCACCTTTCTGGGCATCGTGTTCACCCATCTCCTCGCCATCCCGATCTTCGGCGAGCACCCGGGCTGGAGCCAGGCCGTGGGCGCGGTGCTGGTGATGGGAGCGGGTGTGCTGCTGGTGCGGTCGGTGAAGGCGGAAACGACGGTGAGGATGGCGCCGCTGGACGAGTGAGGGGCGGCGCTAGTCGCGCGCCCTCTCCTTCCCCTTCCCCAGCAACGCCACCGCCGCCGCCACCGCGTCGTGCGATCCCGCGAGCGCCAGCACGTCGCCCGCTTCGAGCCGCTCATGACCATCCGGGTACACGGTCGGCTCTCCCTGCCGTGACACCGCGACGACGGTCGCTCCCGTGAGCCCGCGCAGGTTGAGCTCGGCCAGCGTGTGGCCCGCCGCTGCACTCCCTTCCGCGATGGTGGCCGGCGCGAGCGACCCGATGCCGGGCAGGAGTCGCTCCACCTGTGCCAGCGCTTCTTCCGTCGAGCGCGCGCGCGTCGACGGCCGTGCCAGTACGTGGAGCGCCACCTCGGCGCCCGCCCTGACGTGGCCCTGCAGGTCGGTGGCCGAGCGCCAGAATGCCACCGTGAGGAACATCAGCCCGAGCAGGAAGAGCAGCGGAAGACCGAGACCGGGTAGCAGTGGCTGCGAGATCGCCAGCAGCACCAGGCCCACGACGGCCACGATGCCGAGCTGGATGGCACCGGCAAGCGCGCGCCGCGGCGACCGGCCCTGGTCGACGGCCCGTCCCGCGGGGATCGGCAGGGCGCGCTCCGCCAGGCGTCCGCCCAACCGACGCGCCACGCGCGCGATGCCGATACCGAACGGCAGGGCGACCACGAGCGCACCCGCCAGCACGAGGAACTGCGCGGCGCGCGCGGCAAGTCCCGTGACCGTCGTCACCCACGCCACGATGACGCGCATGTTGTAGCTCGCACCGGCCACGATGGCGGCGATGAGCGTGGCGTCGAGCGCCAGCGCCGCGAGGGCGCGCCGGAATGGATGCCGCGGCGCGCCCGACCCCGGCGTGCGCAACAGCTCGAGCCACGAGCCGTACAGAGACACGAAGGTCTGCATGGGGCGCGGCAGGCGGGCATCCACGTCGAGTGCGATGCGCTGGGAGTTCCGGATCAGGACCGGGCTCAGCGCCGAGGTGAGCACCGCCACCGCGACCGCCACGTCGAAGATCGGCGCGCCACCGATCAGCGTACCGACCGGCGCGGCGGCGGCCATCACGAAGCTGAATTCGCCGATCTGCGTCAGGCTCATCCCCGACTGCACGGCCACGCGCACCGGCTGCCCCGACAGGAACGCCCCCGCCGACACTCCGACCGACTTCGCCACGAGCACGACCAGAGTGAGCGCGAGGATCACCGGCCAGACCGCCAACGCCTTGTCGGGATCGAGCAGCATGCCGGCCGCGACGAAGAAGATGCCGCCGAAGATGTGCCGCAGCGGCTCCACCAGCGGCTCGACGCGCTTGCCCACCCCGGCCTCCGCCAGCAGCGCCCCCGCGACGAAGGCGCCGAGCGCCACCGAGAACCCCTCGACCCGCGCCAGCAGCGCGAGCGTGAAGCAGAGCCCCACGCTCGCCAGCAGCAGCGTCTCGCGACGGCGCAGCGCGACCACGTAGCGGAAGAGCCGCGGCACCAGCACGATGCCCACCGCCGCGATGCCGGTCAGGAACAGCAGCAGTCGCACGCCCGTGCGCGCGGCGAGGGACAGGGACGGCGCCTCGCCGCCGCTGCCGACGGCGGTGAGCACTGCGATCAGGAACAGGGCCGCGACGTCCTCCATGATCAGGATACCGATCACGAGGTCGCGCACCCGCCGGTCGATGTCCAGATGCTGGAAGGTGTGCGCGACGATCATCGTGCTCGAGATGCAGACGATGGCGCCGCCCATGAGCCGCGTCACGCCGTCGCCGCCGAACAGCCCCACCACCTCGGCGCCAAGGAAGAACGACAGGCCGATCTCGACGAGCGCCACCAGCCCGGCACGTGGCGCCACCCGGCTCAGTCGCCGGAAGGTTTATTCGAGGACGTTGTAGTACATCAGGTAGATGACGCCGAG
>JBJMOZ010000299.1:0-3442 GCA_045803465.1 Gemmatimonadales bacterium
CCCTGGGCGTTGGTGATCGCATACTTGTACGTGTGGCCGCGCTCGATGCCGGCTGCCGTCCCCTCCCAAATGCCGGAGTGGTCCCAGCGGGGTTTCAGCTCGTCCACCCCGTGTCGCCAGCCGTTCCAGTCGCCGACCACGTGGACGGCCTTCGCGTTCGGCGCCCAGACGGCGAACTGCGCACCACCCTTGGGCGCGAGGTGGCATCCCATGCCGCGATAGAGCCGCGCGTGGGTGCCTTCCTTGAACAAGTAGATGTCGTTGTCGGTGAACAGCGCCATTTCGTTCTTCTTTGTTTCAAGGGGACAGGTTAAGGAACCCGTCCCCTTGGTCAGTGCAAGTGCGTGAGGTATTGCCCCAGCATGCTCGGCGTGATCAGGGTAATGCCTTTGTCAGTCACGTGAAATCGCTTGCGGTCCGCCTCGGGGTCATGGCCGGCGACGAGACCCTCCGGAACGCGGCACCCCTGGTCCACGACGACGCGCTTCAACTTCGCTCCCCGGCCGACCGTCACTTCCGGCAGGATCACCGCCTCGGAGATCTCGCAGTAGCTGTGCACGCGTACGCTCGAGAAGAGAATCGAGTTCTTCAACGTCGAGCCGCTCACGATGCAGCCCCCGGAGACCATCGAGTCGATGGCGGCGCCGCGCCGGTCGTCGCGGTCGAAGACGAACTTGGCCGGGGGCAGCTGCTCCTGGTGCGTCCACACCGGCCATGACTTGTCGTACAGGTTCAGCGCCGGCGAGACGCGCGTGAGCTCGATGTTGGCCTCCCAGAAGGCGTCGATGGTGCCGACGTCGCGCCAGTACGGGCGACCGGCGTTCAGCTGCGTGCAGCTGTCCTGCAGCCGGTGGGCGAAAAGGCGCGCGTCGGCGCGCACCAGCCGCGGGATGATGTCCTTGCCGAAGTCGTGATGCGATTCGCGGTTGGCGGCGTCGCGCTCGAGCTCGGCATAGAGGAACTCGGCATTGAAGACGTACACGCCCATGCTCCCGAGCGCCTGGCCCGAGCGTCCCGGGACCAGCTTGGGCTTCTCGGGCTTCTCCTCGAAGCCCACGACGCGGTACTCGTCGTCCACTTCCATCACGCCCAGTTGCCCCGCGGCCTCTTCCAGCGGAACCTCGACGCACGCCACCGACACATCGGCATCGCGCTCGACGTGCTCGTAGAGCATGCAGGCGTAGTCCATCTTGTAGATGTGGTCGCCGGCGAGCACCAGGATGAAATGCGGATCGTGGCGGCGGAACGCCTCGAGGTTCTGGTAGACGGCGTCGGCCGTGCCCTTGTACCAGTCGCCGGTGTCGCTCTGCTGGGCGGGCAGGAGCTCGACGAATTCGTTGAAGCGGCCGTCGAGAAATGACCAGCCGCGCTGCACGTGGTGGATGAGCCCGTGGGACTGGTACTGCGTGGGGATGCCGATGCGGCGGATCCCGGAGTTCAGGCAGTTGGAGAGCGTGAAGTCGATGATGCGGAACTTGCCGCCGAAGGGCACCGCGGGCTTTGCACGCAGGTCCGTGAGCGGGCCCAGGCGCGAGCCCCGGCCGCCCGCGAGCAATACCGCGAGCGTCTGGCGCGCAAGCTGCGCCATGGTCGAGCGGTCGGGCGAGGAGCGCGCGGCGCTTCTTCGTCCCGGTTGTGACTCCGGGTGCGGGCTGATCGATCCCTCCATGGGGCGTGTCTCGTTGGTTGTGGTCAGATTGAGACAGCGAATCGACTGAAACAATTCAGGGACAGACCCCGCAAATCGCCAAAGGAAAATTCGCGGCCTGTCCCTATGCACGCCGTAGGACTTGTCCGACCTCCGGCGTCTTTTCGCGCGGCGCGTGCTTCTCGGCGGCGGGCTCGGTCTTCACGTGCGCGACCTCGATCAGGGCGACGGGACGCTCGGACTTGCGGAACCAGACGAACGCCTGGCCATCGCGGGGGTGCTGGGGCGGGAGCGCGGGGCGGCCCCAGGAGACGGCGGCGGCGAAGGCGTCGAGCATCGCGCCCGCGCCGTCGCCCGCGGCGGCGATGCCGTCGACGCTCGCGAGGATGCCGGGAGCCAATGCCATCGCGTCGTTGGTCACGTAGATGGTGTTCTCCGCCCCGGTCGCCGGCGAGTCATCGGCCTCGACGCTGGCGGGCAGCAGGTGGTGCGCCTCGTCCACCAGCACCCAGTGCGGGCGGCCGGTGGATGCGCGCAGCCCGCGAAGCGGCACGAGCAGCTTCTCGACGAACTCGTGGCGGTCCTCCTCGGGCACCGCGGCCAGGCAGACGACCGCCTGCACGTCGGGTTTCTCGAGCGCGGTCAGCACCTCCTGGACCGCGGGCGGATTGGTCAGCGTGCCGAAGACCACGGCCGACTTCATCTGGAGGTACTCGCCCTCGGTATCCAGCACGCAGTACTGGTAGCCCGCCTTGCAAAGGCGCTCGAGCAGTGCCGTGCCCAGCGCGCTCGTTCCGCGCGGCTCGCCGGTAATGAGGACCGACGCGCGCCGGCTCGGGAAAACCACCTCGCCCCCCGCCGTGTCCTTGCCGAGGCAGAGCGCCCGCCGGCGGCGTTTGGGCACCAGCTTCGAGAGGTCGGACTCGATCAGGTCGGCCACCACCTCGAGCACGCCGTTGCCGTGCGTCTCCTGCGTGACCCAATCGGCCGCCGCCTTGAGGTTCGGGATGGCGTTCGCGGTGGCCACCGAGTACTCGGCCAGGTCGAGGAGCGCGTGGTCGTTCTCCCCGTCGCCACAGGCCACGGTATTGCGCGGCGAGAGACCCAGCTCGGCCAGCGCCACCTTGAGCCCGCTCGCCTTGTTGCAGCCCGGCGGCAGGATCATCACCGCGCCCTTGTTGAAGATCACCTGGTGCTCGAGCCCCAGCTCCGCGATGGCCTGGAGGACCACGCCTTCGTGCGGGCGCACGGTGGCGACGATGGTCTCGCCGACGGACACGGGCACGTTGGCCGCGTGCAGGCGGTCCACCAACTCCTTGGGCGCCGCCTCGCCCAGCTCCTTCACCGAGCCGTCGCCAGGCCGGTAGAGGAGCGCACCGTTCTCCGCCACGACGCGGTCGAAGATCCCGATGCCAGGGAAGATGCCGAGCAGCTCCTCGAGCTCGCGGCCGGTGACGAGCACGAGCTTGCGGCCGGTCTCCTTCAGGCGCGCGAGGGCGTCCATCACGTGTGCCGGGACCTCGCTGTCGTGGGCGATGGTGCCGTCGTAGTCGAGCGCGAGCGCGGTGTATCTCATGGAACGATTCGTGCAGGCGATGGGTCTGTGCAAGCGAAGCCGCGACGAGGAGACCCATTGACCAGGAAGAAGGCACGCGCAGCGATCGGGATCGACGTCGGCGGCACGAAGACGAACGCCATCGCGGTCGACGCGAAGGGGGCGATCCTCGCAGAGGTCACGGAGGCGACGAGACCTGGAGCGAGAGGGCTTCTCGAGGGCATCGTGCGGGCAACGCA
>JBJMOZ010000302.1:0-6399 GCA_045803465.1 Gemmatimonadales bacterium
AGCAGTGGGACATCAAGAAGGTCCTGGCGTATTCCACGGTGTCACAGCTCGGCTACATGTTCGTCGGTGTCGGATCGGGCGCCTATGCGGCCGGTGTTTTCCACCTGGTGACGCACGCGTTCTTCAAGGCGCTGCTGGTCCTCGGGTCGGGCTCGGTGATCTTCGCGAGGCACGCGGCGTATCATCACACGCACAACCACGACGACGCGCAGGACATGCGCAACATGGGCGGCCTCCGGCGCTGGATGCCGTGGACGTCGACGCTCATGTGGATCGCGACGCTCGCCATCGCCGGCATCCCGCTGTTCGCGGGCTTCTTCTCGAAGGACGAGATCCTCGCCGCCGCGTTCTCGCGCGGCGCGGACGTGCGCTGGTTCTACCTGTTCTACGGCTTCGCGGCGGTCGCGGCGCTGCTCACGGCCATCTACATGGCACGCCTCATGGCCATGACGTTCCATGGGCAGAACCGCACCGGCGAGGTGGAGCAGGGCCACTTGCACGAAGCGCCGTGGATCATGACCGGCCCCCTGGTGGTGCTGGGTGTGCTGAGCGCGGTGGGCGGTGCCATCAACCTTCCCGCGTTCCTGGGCCGTCACGGATGGCTGGAGGGCTGGCTCGAGCCGGTGCTCGAGGGCGCGCGACAGTTCCTGAAGGTCGAGCATCCGCACGGCTCGACGGAGTGGATCCTGATCGGCGCCGCGGTGGCCATCGGCGTGGTGGGACTGTTCCTCGGGTTCAGCCGCACGATGGCCTCGACCATCGTCCCGGCGCGCGACGCGGTCGAGAGCACCGGCGTGGCCCGCCTGCTGGAGAAGCGCTACTTCGTCGACGAGATCTACGACGCCGTCTTCGTGCGACCCATCCAGTGGTTCTCACGCGTCGTGCTGTGGAAGGTGGTGGACCAGGCGCTCGTGGACGGCATCGCCGTCCGGGGCAGCGCCCGCCTTCTCGAAGGCTTCGGATGGCTCGGCAGCCGGTTGCAGACCGGCCAGGTGGGCCTCTACCTCCTCCTTTTCGTCGCCGGCGCCGTCTGGGTGCTCGGCTTCATGCTCGGGGTCTAGCGCATGCAGGCCTTCCTGCAGTCGATCGGGTACCAGCACTGGATCCTCAACGTCCTGCTGCTCCTGCCCATGCTGGGTGTCGTGCTCGTCCTGGTGGCGCCCGAGCGCTGGGCCCGGTGGCTCACGCTGGTGGTCGCCACGGCCGAGTTCGTGCTCGCGCTGGGCCTCTGGTGGGCGTTCGACTCCGCCATGGGCGGTATGCAGTTCACCACGTCGCTGCCATGGCTGCCCGAGTTCGGCATCCATTACCGCATCGGCCTGGACGGGCTGTCGCTCTTCATGATCCTGCTGGCGACCGCGATGATGCCGCTGCTCGTCTGGGGCAGCTGGTTCGCGATCGACACCAAGGTGCGCGGCTACTACGCGCTGCTCCTCGCGCTCAAGACCGGGATGATCGGCGTCTTCATCGCGATGGACCTGTTCCTGTTCTACTGCTTCTGGGAATTGCTGCTCATCCCGATGTACTTCCTGATCGGGACGTGGGGCAGCGCCAACCGTCTGTACGCCGCCACCAAGTTCGTGGTCTACACGTTCGCGGGTTCGGTCATGATGCTCGTGGCCATCATCGCGATGGTGGTGCTGGTCGGGAAGGGCACCGGCGAATACTCGTTCGCCTACGATCACTTGGTGCAGAACCGCGACCTGCTGGCGCCCTGGGCGCCGTACCTGTTCACGGCCTTCGCGCTCGCGTTCGCGGTGAAGGTGCCGATCTTCCCGCTGCACACCTGGCTGCCCGACGCGCACGTGGAAGCGCCCACGGCCGGCTCGGTGGACCTCGCGGTGATCCTGCTCAAGATGGGCACGTACGGCTTCCTGCGATTCGCGATCCCCTTCTTCCCGGCCTTCGCGCTGAGCGCACCGGTCGCGGCGGTGTTCGTGACGCTGGCGGTGAGCGGCATCATCTACGCCGCGCTGGTGTCGATGGTGCAGCCGGACCTCAAGAAGCTCATCGCGTACTCGTCGGTCAGCCACTTGGGCTTCGTGATGCTGGGCATCTGGGGCGGAACGGTGGAGAGCGTGCAAGGCGCGATCATGGTCATGATTGCGCATGGCCTCTCGACGGGCGCCCTCTTCTTCCTGGTCGGCATGCTGTACGAACGCCGGCACACGCGCCTGCTGTCGGAGTACGGTGGCGTGGCCCGGGTGGCGCCGCTGCTGGGCACCGCGTTCGTCATCGCGTCGTTCGCCTCGATCGGCCTGCCGGGCCTGAGCGGCTTCGTGGGCGAGTTCCTGATCCTGCTCGGCTCCTTCGGCCGCTACCCGATCGCCACCACCATCGCGACGATCGTGGTGGTGTTCGCCGCCGCCTACCTGCTCCGGGCGGTGCAGCAGGTGTTCTTCAACCCGCTCGTCGGTGCCGAGAACAAGGCCATGCATGACGCCACGCCGCGCGAGCTGGCCGTGCTCGTGCCGCTCCTCGCCGCCATGGTCTGGATGGGCCTCTATCCCCAGCCGATCCTTCGGCGCACCGAGGCCGCGGCGCGTCGCTACGTCGAGACCGTGACACCCTACCTGACGCCCGGCGTCCGGCCCCCAGTGACCACAGCCGCCGGCGACGCGCCATGAACACGATCGACCTCTCGCGGCCGACCGGCCTGATGCTGGCCCTCCTGCCGAGCCTGGTGCTCACGGCCTGGTCCCTGGTGGTGCTGCTCGTGATCGGCTGGCGCCATCGCACCGAGGCTGACAGCCGGCTGGCGGGCATCGTCTCGGCGATCGGTGTCGGGTTCGCCGGCCTCGCGACGCTCTGGATGTGGTTCTCCGACATCCGCGCGGCAGGCGTCCCGCACATGGTGTACCTCGACGGTTATCGCTACAGCGCCGAGCTGCTGGTGCTGTTCGTCGCGCTGACGACCTGCCTGCTGTCGCTCCGGTTCATGGGGCGCCAGCGGCTGCTCGCGCCCGAGTACTATGCGCTGGTGCTGTTCGCGACGATCGGCATGCAGCTCATGGTGTCCTCGTCCGACCTCGTGCTGATCTTCCTGGGCCTCGAGGTGATGTCGGTCGCCGTCTACGTGCTCGCGGGCTACGACCGCTTCCGCCGCTCGTCGGCCGAGGCGGCGCTCAAGTACTTCCTGGTCGGGGCGTTCGCGTCGGGCTTCCTGCTTTATGGCATCGCCCTCACCTACGGTGCCACCGGAGAGACCAACCTCGTGCTGGCGGGCCGGGTGCTCGCCGGCATGCCTGCGACCACGCTCGCCCAGATCGGGCTCGGGATGCTGCTGATCGGGTTCGGGTTCAAGGTGGCGGCGGTGCCGTTCCACATGTGGGCTCCCGACGTGTATGACGGTGCTCCGACGCCCGTCACCGGCTTCATGGCCACGGGCGTGAAGACGGCCGGCTTCATCGCCCTCGTGCGCGTGCTCAACGACGGCTTTCCTTCGCTCACCGATCTCTGGCAGCCGGCGCTCGCCGTGCTGGCCATCCTGTCCATCGTGGTGGGCAATGTCGTGGCGCTGGCGCAGACGTCCATGAAGCGGCTGCTGGCCTACAGCTCGATTTCGCATGCGGGCTACCTGCTCGTCGCGGTGTGGGCCGCGAGTCCCGCCGGACACATGGCGGTGCTCCTCTACCTGTGGGCCTACAGTCTCACGTCGCTTGCCGCCTTCGGCATGGTGGCCGCCGTGGAGCACGTAGGAGCGCGCACCGTTCGCATCGAGGATCTCGAGGGGCTGTTCCGCACCCGACCATGGGGTGCACTGTCGATGAGCGTCTGCCTGCTGTCGCTGCTTGGGTTCCCGGGAACGTTCGGATTCATCGGCAAGTGGCTCATCATGACCGCCACGCTCGAGCGCGGCCAGGTGGTGCTCGCGATTCTCGTCGGTCTCGGCAGCCTCGTGTCCCTTGGCTACTACCTGCCGGTGATCATGGCCATGACGATGAAGCCGGAGCGCACGCCCGAGGTGCACCGCCAGGTGCTCGTCTCGAAAGCCGGCAAGGTGATCATCGCCGGGGCCGTGGCCGCCATCATCTTCCTCGGCATCTGGCCGCGCATTCCGCTCGACCTTGGCCGACGCACCGTGGAGAGCATGATCAAATCCGCTGTCGTGGCGACGGAGCAGCCATGAACGTCCCGAAGACGATCTTCCGACAGTACGACGTCCGCGGGCTCGTCGACCGCGAACTCACGCCGGAGTTCGCGACGGCACTCGGCCGCGCGATGGCAAGCCTCGGCTGGACCAAGCTCGGTCGCGCGCCGGTCATTGCCGTCGGGCGCGACAACCGGCCGTCGGGGCTCCGGCTCTCGGCGGGGTTCCGTCGCGGCATCGCCCTGGCGGGCGGCACCGCCATCGACATCGGCGAGGTGCCCACGCCCGCGCTCTACCTCGCCGTCTACGCCTTGAAGGCCGATGGCGGCTGCCAGGTCACGGGCTCGCACAATCCGCCCGAGTTCAACGGCTTCAAGATGGTGCTCGCGGGCGAGTCGCTGCACGGCGACGAGATCCTCGGCCTCTGGGAAGCGATCGTGACGGAGCAATGGCGCTCCGGCGAGGGTCGCGAGACGGCGGACAGCTCGGTCCTCGGCAAGTACAAGGACGGCATCGTGAGCCGGCACAAGCTCGCGCGGCCGGTGTCGGTGGTCGTCGACTGCGGCAATGGCGTCGGCAGCGTCATCGCCGTGCAGACGCTCGAAGCCCTCGGCGCCGAGGTGGTGCCGATCTTCTGCGAATCGGACGGCTCCTTCCCGAACCACCATCCCGATCCCACCGTGCCGGAGAACCTGCGCGACCTGCAGGCCGCGGTGCGGCGGCACGGCGCCGAACTGGGCATCGCGTTCGATGGCGATGCCGATCGCATCGGAGCGGTCGACGAGACGGGCGAGATCATCTTCGGCGACCAGCTGCTGGTGCTCTTCGGGCGCGACGCGGTGCGCCGCTTCGGTGCGGGCACCACGGTGGTCTTCGACGTGAAGTGCTCCGAGGTGCTGCCGCAGGCGCTGGCGGCAGCGGGCGCCGTGCCCGAGATGTGGAAGACGGGCCACTCGCTCATCAAGGCACGCATGAAGGAGCTCAAGGCGCCGCTCGCCGGCGAGATGAGCGGCCACATGTTCTTCGGCGGCGACTACTACGGCTTCGACGACGCCTTGTTCGGTGCAGCGCGATTGCTCGAGATCGTCAGCAAGACGCCGAAGGGTCTCGCCTCGCTTCTGGCCGACCTGCCGAAGACGTTCGCCACGCCCGAGCTGCGCGTCGACTGCCCGGAGGAGCTCAAGTTCGCCATCGCCGACCGCGCCGTGGCGCACTTTGCGGCCAGGTATCCCGTCAACACCATCGATGGCGTGCGCATGACGTTCCCGAAGGGATGGGGGCTCATCCGCTCGTCCAATACGCAGCCCGTGCTCGTGCTCCGCTTCGAGGCCACCGACGCCGCAGCGCTCGCGGCGTACCAGGCGGAGGTCATGGGCTGGCTCGCGGAGCAGGGCGTTCGCGGCTAGCGCCATGACGGCGCGCACCCGCAGGGTCGCGGTCGCGGCCGTCGTCGCGATCGGGCTGCTCTTCGCGGGGCGCTGGACGGCGACGTTCCTGGCCGAGCGGTGGTGGGGTGAGCTGCAATCGCCGGCCGCCGCGGATTTCCTGACCGACCTCGCAGTGCTGCGCCTCGTGCTCGACGTGGCCGCCTCCCTCATCGCTGCCGCCTGGTTCACCGGACATCTCCTCATCGTCTACCGTGCCATCGGCTCGGTGGAGATCTCGCGGCGCCTCGCCAACCTCGAGGTGCGCGAGGCGCTCGCCCGCGACACGCTGCTGTGGGTCGTCGTCGTGTCCGGCGTCGTGCTGGGCCTGCTCGTCGGTGGTGATGCGGAACGACACTGGCGCGAGGTGGCGCTGGCCTGGCACGGCGTGCGGTTTGGCGTTGCCGATCCGGTGCTGCGGCACGATGCGGGCGTGTACGTCGCGCAGCTGCCACTCTGGAACCTGCTGCTCGACTTCGCCTGGCTGCTCGCCGGCGGTGCCCTGGCGCTGGTGACGATGCTCTACGTGGTCATCGGTTCGCTCCGTTGGTACGAGGGCCGCCCGGCCATCAGCGACCACGCGCGACGCCATCTGGGATGGTTGCTGGGTGCCGTGGCGCTCCTCTTCGCGATGGGCTTCCTGCTGGAGCCCGTGCATCTCGTGGGCGGAGCACAGGGACTCCTGGGCGCGCGCCGCTTCCAGCTCGCCTCCCTCAGTGCGCCCGTTCTGGCCGGCGTCGCGCTCAGCGTGGCCCTGCTCTCGCTGGTCTGGGCGTTCCGGCCACGTCACGCGCTCGTGCTGGCGGGCTGGCTCGTCTTCGGCTCGGCCGTCTTCGTGGCACGAGTCATCGGCACGGCCCTTGTCGAGCCCGACGACGTTCCCCT
>JBJMOZ010000322.1:0-3999 GCA_045803465.1 Gemmatimonadales bacterium
GGCCATGCCATCGAGTGCCGCATCAACGCCGAGGACCCGTACCGCAACTTCCAGCCGAGCCCGGGCCTCATCACGGCCTACCATCCGCCGGGCGGGCCGGGTGTGCGCGTCGACACGCACGTCTATGCCGGCTACACGGTGCCGCCGCATTACGACTCGCTGCTGGCCAAGGTCATCGTGCACGGCAACGACCGGCAGGAGGCGCTGCAGCGCATGGGGCAGGCGCTCGACAGCTTCATCCTCGAAGGCGTGACTACCACCATCCCGTTCCTCGCCCGCGTGATCCGCCATCCCGCGTTCGTGGCGGGCGAGGTGTCGACCCGCTTTCTCGAGCGCGAGTCCCACCTCCTCAAACCGGCAACATGAAGGTCGACGTCGCGTTCTCACCGGCCGGCCTCGCTTCCCAGGATGTGGCCGGCCGGCCTGCTTTCGTGATCGACGTGCTCCGCGCGACGACCACGATCTGCGCGGCGTTGCACCACGGCGCGCGGTCGGTGCTGCCGTGCGCCACGCCGGACGAGGCGGTGCGACTCGCGCAGACGGTGGGCGGCGACGTGCTGCTCGCGGGCGAGAAGCACTGCCTGCCGATCCCGGGATTCCACTTGGGCAACAGCCCTGGCGAGTTCACGCCCGAGGCGGTGAAGGGCCGCATCGTCGCGCTGGCCACCACGAACGGCACCCGTGCCCTCCTTGCCGTGGCCACCGCGGCGCACGTGCATCCGGTGTGCATCGGCAATTTCTCGCTGGCGGCGCAGCGTGCGCACGAGCTGCTGGAGGCGGGCGGGGACCTGCTGATCGTGTGCGCGGGACGCGACGGCGCCTTCGGGCTCGACGACGCCTACGTCGCGGGTCGACTGCTGCGCGCGGCGCTGGGGGCTCGCACCGGCCGCAGCGGCCTCAACGACGCCGCCATCGCCAGCCTGCACCTCGTCCGCATCTATCGCGACCGGTGGGAGCGCCCCTTGCACCTCAGCCGAGCCGGACGCGAGCTCAAGAAGGTGGGTCTCGGCGACGACATCGCCGACGCGGCCCGGCTCGATGCCTATGCCGTGCTGCCCCATCTCCACGACCGCCGCCTGACCGTCGCCGCTGCCGCATGACTCCTGACGCCCGTCGCCGCCTCGGTGCCCTTGCGGCGCTCGCCATCGGCATCTTCCTCGGCCTGACGCTGCTGCACGGCGTGCTGCCCATCACCGGTCGCGTCGGCGACGTGCTGGGCGAGCGCCTCTGGGGCATGCTGGGCGTCGGGGCCCTCGCGCTGCCCATCCTGGGCATCGCGCTCGCGCTCGCCGGGTTCGAGCGCCTCGGCCCGCTGGACATGAAGCGCGCGGCGATCCTCATCGCCGGCCTGGGCATCCTGGTGCCGTTTCTCGTCGGCGTGCTCGGCCGCGTGTCGCGGTTCGACCTCGACCAGCGCGACCCGCTCGGCAGCCTCACGGGCTGGCTGCCCGGCCTGCTCGCCATCTACGTGCCGCAGTACGTCGGCATCGCCGGCGCCGTGCTGCTCGGCTTCGTGGCGCTCTCGGCGCTCACCCTCATCACCTTCCAGTGGCATCCGCTCCAGCGACTCGAGCAGGCCCGGGAACTCGTCGAGCTGGTCGAGGGCGTCGAGACGGAGCGACCCGCCAGGCGCAGAAAGGCCGAGAAGCCGGAGAAGGCCGCCGCGGTGGTGGTGATCCCTGAGGCGGAGGAGGACGAGGAGGAGGCTCCGCTGCCTCGCCTTCGCAAGGAGAAGAAGCCGAAGCCCGCGAAGGCGTCGAAGGCCGCGCCCGGCGAGCCGGAGCCCGACGACGACGAACTGCCACCGGTCGAGATCCTGGCCTCGCCGCCGGACTACACCGACGACCAGAGCGACGCGCAGTACGACAAGCTCGGGCAGTCGCTGCTCGATACGCTCCGCACGTTCAAGGTCGAAGGCAGCATCGCCGGCCGGACGACGGGGCCGGTCGTGACGCAGTTCGAGGTGGTGCCGGCCGCCGGCGTGAAGGCGCAGAAGATCGTCGGGCTGGCCGACGACCTCGCAATGGCGATGCGCGCGCCGAGCATCCGGGTGGCGCCCATTCCGGGGAAGGGTGCCGTCGGCGTCGAGGTGCCGAACCCCAAGGCGCGCATGGTGAGCCTGCGCGAGCTGTTCGAGACCGGCACCTGGACCGACACGCGCGCCGTGCTCCCCGTGGCGCTCGGCCGCGACCTCGAGGGCCGGCCCATCATCGCCGACCTCGCGAAGATGCCCCACCTGCTCATCGCAGGCGCGACGGGCTCGGGCAAGTCGGTCGCGATCAATACGGTCATCACGAGCCTCATCTACCGGTACACGCCGAGGGAGCTGCGCTTCCTGATGGTGGACCCGAAGATGGTCGAGCTCTCGGTGTACAACGCACTGCCGCACCTGCGGCACAAGGTGGTCACCAACAACCACGACGCCGCCGCGGTGCTCAAGTGGGCGGTGTACGAGATGAACCGCCGCTACGAGTTGCTGCAGGTGAACGGCGCCCGCAATCTGGCCGACTTCAACCGGAAGGCGCAGGACGGCGCCCCGCTCCGGAACCCGAAGGGGGCGAAGCCCACCCTCTCGAGCATCGCGGCCGAGGCACCCGACACGCCGCCCGAGCCGGTGCAGCCGGACGTGTACGCGGACGGCCCGCTGCCGTTCATCGTGCTGGTCATCGACGAGCTCGCCGACCTGATGATGACGGTGCAGGGCGAGGTGGAGACGCCGCTGGCGATGCTGGCGCAGAAGGCGCGCGCCATCGGCATCCACCTGATCCTCGCCACCCAGCGCCCGAGCGTGAACGTCATCACGGGCCTCATCAAGGCCAACTTCCCGAGCCGCATCGCGTTCCGCGTGGCGAGCAAGGTGGACAGCCGCACCATTCTCGACCAGAACGGCGCCGAGGCGCTGCTGGGCAATGGCGACATGCTCTTCCTGCCGCCGGGCCGCAGCGAGCCGATGCGGCTGCAGGGCGCGTTCATCGGCACCGAGGAGACGGAGCGGGTGATGGACTGGTACGTGCACCGCCGCGAGAAGCGCCGGGCGGCGATGCAGGAGGCCGAGCGGGCGGAGGAGGACATCATCGCGGTGATCCGCGCGCAGGAGAGCGACGGGGAGGATGGCCCGCGCGCGCAGAGCGACGAGAAGCGCGACCCGCTCTTCCGCGAGGCCGCGGAGGTCTGCATTCAGAACCAGGGTGGATCGACGTCGCTGCTGCAGCGGCGCCTGAGCATCGGCTACGGCCGTGCTGCGCGGGTCATCGACCAGCTGCACAACGCGGGGATCCTGGGACCACCGGATGGCAGCAAGCCGCGCGAGGTGCTGATCGGGTTCGATCAGCTCGACGAGTACTGTGGCTAGACAGCCGAGGTGAGTGCAGCGTGAAGGACCAGCGGGCGCCGAGAGGCGCCCGTCGTGTTTTCAGGGCTGCACGCGTTCTTCGTGCACTCGGCGCGCTGCTTTGGCTGCGTACCTCGCGCATGCCGGCGCCATCATGGTGCCCATGCGACGCCCCGCCTCTCCCGCCGAGTCTCCCGACTATCGCCAGCGCCGCGGCTTTCGTGGCGAGCAGCTGGTGCTGCGCTGGCTCGAGTCGCAGGGCTGGAGCATCGAGGCACACCGCTACCGCGTGGGTCGCGAGGAGATCGACCTGGTGGCGCGTCGGCGGGAGCTGGTGGCCTTCATCGAGGTGAAGACCCGGCGCTCGCTGGCGCATGGGTCGCCCATGGAGGCGGTGCACTGGAAGAAGCGCCGGGCCATCGGGCGCGTGGCGGCCGTGTGGGCGCTCCGGTTCGGGCGTTGGGGGGACACGTACCGGTTCGACGTGGCGGAGGTGCTGGAGGGCGCCAGCGGGTCGATGGAGGTGAATCATGTGGCCGACGCATGGCGCCTGTAGGCGAGTGGATCAAAACACTCCACAACCATACCATTGACTTCGGCAGATGTTCGGTAATACATTCAATTCAGTACTGCAGTGACTCAAAACACTCCACAATGGTATAGGCATC
>JBJMOZ010000010.1:0-3521 GCA_045803465.1 Gemmatimonadales bacterium
CCGCCGGCGGTGCTGGTGAACCGGTACCTCGACATCGTGCAGTTCCGGGGGAAGACGGGCGACTACCTCGAGGCGCCGGCCGGCGAGCCGACGCTCAACCTGCTCAAGATGGCGCGCGAGGGCCTGTTCCTCGAGCTGCGGAGCGCCCTCGCCGAAGCGGAGAAGCAGGGTGTCCCGGTGCGGCGCCAGGACGTGCGTGTCCGGCGCGACGGCGTGTCGATGGAGATCGACCTGGAGGTCCTGCCGGTGCGCTCCACCGGCAATGGAGACCAGTGCTTCCTCGTGATCTTCCACGAGGACGACCCGTCCTCGCCGAAGCACGTCGAGCCGCCCCAGCCGCTCGAGCCCGAGGTGGCGGAGCGCGAGCTGACGCATCTTCGGCAGGAACTGAGCTCGACCCGGGAGTACATGCAGGCCCTGCTAGAGCAGCAGGACGCGCTGAACGAGGAACTGCGCCAGACCAACGCGGAGATCCTGTCCAGCAACGAGGAGCTGCAGAGCACGAACGAGGAGCTCGAGACGGCCAAGGAGGAGCTGCAGTCCGCCAACGAGGAGCTCACCACGGTCAACGAGCAGCTGCAGCACCGCAACCTCGAGCTGTCGCAGGCGAACGCGGACTTCGCCAACCTGCTCGCCAGCGTGAACCTGCCGGTGTTGATGGTGGGTGCCGACCTGCGCGTGCGGCGGTTCACCTCCCCGGCGACCAAGGTGCTCGGGCTCCAGCCCGGCGACGTCGGTCGGCCGATCGCCTACCTGCGCCTGGCCCTGCAGATCGACGACCTCGAGGCGAAGGTCGCCGACGTGATCGCCACCGGACAGCCCGTCGAGCACGAAGTGCGCGACGCGGAGGGTCGTTGGCACCTGCTGCGCGTGCATCCGTATCGCGCCTCGGACCAGCGGACCGAGGGCGCGGTGGTGCTGTTGATCGACATCGACTCGCGCAAGCACGCCGAGGCGCTGCTGCGCGATGCCGACCGGCGGAAGGACGAATTCCTGGCCATGCTGGCCCACGAGCTTCGCAACCCGCTCGCGCCGCTGCGCCAGGCGGCGGACATCATCCGCATCGCGGCCGACGACCCGCGCGCCGTCGGGCAGGCGCGCGAGGTGCTGGACCGGCAGGTGCGGCAGCTCACCGGCATCATCGGCGACCTGGTCGACGTGAGCCGCATCACCGAGAAGAAGATCCAGCTGCGCCGCGAGGTGGTGACGGTGCGGAGCATCCTGGATACGGCCGTCGAGACCTCGCGCTCGCTGCTCGAGGGAATGGGTCACCGGCTGACGCTGCGCGTCCCGCCGGAACCGCTCTTCGTGGACGCCGACCCGGTCCGTCTGGCGCAGGTGCTCATCAACCTGCTGAACAACGCCGCGAAGTACAGCGATCGCAACGGGCACATCACCGTGACCGTGGAACACGGCAACTCGCCGAAGGACGCCCCGACCGGCCACGTCGAGGTGCACGTGAAGGACACCGGCATCGGCATCGCGCCGGAACTGCTGCCCAGCGTGTTCGACATGTTCATCCAGGGGGACCGCACGCTGGAGCGGAGCCGCGGCGGGCTGGGCGTGGGCCTCACCGTGGCGCGAAGCATCGTCGAGATGCACGGCGGCCGCATCGACGCCAAGAGCGACGGGAAGGGCAAGGGCGCCGATCTCTGCGTCTCGCTGCCGCTGGTCGAGCAGCCGGCAGAACCAGTGGCGCATCCGATGCCGGCTCGCGGCGGTGCGCACCATCCACGGCGCATCCTCGTGGTGGACGACGGGGAGGACCAGGCTCGCAGTCTTGGCATGCTTCTGGAACTCATGGGGCATCGGGTGCGGGTCGCGCTGGACGGCCCGAGCGCCCTGAGGGCGGCCGAGGATTTCCAGCCGGAGGTTGCGCTGATCGACATCGGGTTGCCGGGCATCAACGGTTACGAGGTCGCCCGCCGCATCCGGGCAAACCCACGGCTCGGCGATATCCTCCTGATCGCGCAGACCGGTTGGGGGCAGGAGGAAGACCGGCAACGCTCACACGCCGCCGGTTTCGACGAGCACCTGGTGAAGCCGGTGGACTTGGAGGACCTGACCGTTCTCATCGATCGGGCCACCCTGCGCGACGCATCGCCAGCACTCCCCGAAGACATACCGAAGCATTAGCTTTCCAGTATGTCGAGTCCCGCGTTCCAGGTGGTCGCCCCGTTCCAGCCGGCCGGTGACCAGCCGAAGGCCATTGCCGAGCTGACGTCGGGGCTCGTGCGCGGGGACAAGTACCAGACCCTCCTCGGCGTCACGGGCTCGGGCAAGACGCTCACGCTGGCGCACACCATCGCCAACTACGGCAAGCCCACCCTCATCCTCTCGCACAACAAGACGCTGTCGGCGCAGCTGTACGGGGAGATGCGGCAGTTCCTGCCCCACAACGCCGTCGAGTACTTCGTCTCGTACTACGACTACTACCAGCCCGAAGCGTACGTCCCCGCCACCGACGTCTACATCGAGAAGGACGCCTCGATCAACGCCGACATCGAGGCCCTCCGGCTCAGGGCCACGTCGAGCCTGATGGAGCGGAACGATGTCGTCATCGTCGCCACGGTGAGCGCCATCTACGGCCTCGGCGACCCCGCGGAGTACCGCAAGCTCATGGTGACGGTGAAGCGCGGCGAGCAGCGCGGCCACGACGCCATCTTGGCCGAGCTGGTCCGCATCCAGTACGGGCGCAACGACGTCAGCTTCGAGCAGGGCACGTTCCGCGTGCGCGGCGACTCCATCGAGATCTACCCGGCCTACGCCGAGCAGGCGTACCGCGTGGAGCTGTGGGGCGACGAGGTGGAGCGCATCAGCCGCATCAACCCGCTCACCGGCGAGACCATCGCCGTGCTCGACCAGCTCGCCATCTACCCGGCGCGGCACTTCGTGACGCAGCGGCCCACGGTGGAGCGCGCGGTGAAGCTCATCCGCGCCGAGCTGGCCGAACGGCTGCAGCAGCTGCGCGAGGCCGGCAAGCTGCTGGAGGCGCAGCGGCTCGACTCGCGCACCAACTTCGACATCGAGATGCTGCTCGAGGTGGGGACGTGCGCGGGCATCGAGAACTACTCTCGCCACCTCACCGGTCGCCGGCCGGGCGAGCGGCCGGCGTGCCTGCTCGACTACTTCCCCGAGGACTTCCTCGTGGTGGTGGACGAGTCGCACGTCTCGCTGCCGCAGATCGGCGGCATGTTCAACGGCGACCGGGCGCGGAAGCTCACCCTGGTGGACTACGGCTTCCGCCTGCCCTCGGCGCTCGACAACCGGCCGCTGCAGTTCGAGGAGTTCATGAACATCGTGCCGCAGATGGTATCCGTCTCGGCGACGCCGGGCGAGCTGGAGCTGCGGCTCTCGGGCGGCGTCATCGTCGAGCAGATCATCCGGCCCACGGGCCTCGTCGATCCCGAGGTGGACATCCGTCCGGTGCGCGGCCAGGTGGACGACCTGCTGCACGAGATCCGCGACCGCGTCTCGCGCCGGGAGCGCGTGCTGGTCACGACGCTCACCAAGCGCATGTC
>JBJMOZ010000073.1:0-5399 GCA_045803465.1 Gemmatimonadales bacterium
GCCGGGCTCGTGACGACGGTGTCCGAGGGTTTCGCGATCATCATCGCTTCATCAGGCATCGGGGCGGACTCGCTCAGGACCATGGTCAGCTCCGCGACGGCACCGACGAGCCTCTCGTCCAACCAGGTCGTCTTCTCCGCCTCGGGCAACCTGTGGGCCATCCGCGCCGACGGCTCCGGCCTGACTCGACTCACCACCGGCGACTTTCCTCAGCTCGAACCGTCGGTGGCGGCCGACGGCCGCATCGTGTTCGTGGAGGGTGGAATCGAGACCGATCGCCGTCTCAGGATCCGCGAGGTGGACGGCTCCCTCCGCACTTTGCCACTCTTGTCGCCCGGCACGCGGACGCAGTGTCCGACATGGTCGCCCGACATGCGCTACATCGCGTACCTCGAGTCGTTTCCCGGATACTATCGCAGTGGCCTCCTCCGGGTGGTGTATGCCGAGAGCACGATGGTGGAGGTTGTGGCATCGCTTGCCAACGCAGCCACGTGCCCCAGTTGGTCGCCGGACGGGACGCGCATCTCGTTCGGGGTGGTGCAGGGGACCAGCGGCCCGCCGCCTGACGCGCGAGGCACCATCTGGACGACGACGATGATGGTGCATACGCTCGCGACTGCGCTCGATGTCGAACCTCTGCTCGATCCCTTGGTGCCGGGCCGCTGGTCCCCAGGGGGGGATGCGGTGGTCAGCGGAAAGGCTGGCGGGCCCGCCGAATACTGGGAATACTGGGTCGTTCGAGCGCCCATCGATGGGACGAGTAGACGAGGTCTTTGGTTGGTGCAGGGCCCACCTTCTTCGAACGACCTTAGCGTGCCGCAGTGGTCGCCCGACGGAACGTTGATCACTTTCGCCGACGGACCGGAGAGCATCTGGCTCATCGATGCAGCGAATGATGGCGAGCGGTGGTGGGGCACATCGGTGGCGGATGGGGTGAATCCGACGTTCGTGCCGCCCGGCGTCAGCTTCACGCGTTGATCGCGCGTCATGGTGCGTTGCCCACCGAAGGATTTGTGACACTCCGAGCCGGCCCCCTGTGGACTGCTCAGTGCCGCCGACTTGCCCGCGACGGTTCTTCCGGCAACCGGAAATCCTCCTCCTCCGGCGGCCGCACCACGAGATCGAACGCCAGGAAGAGCGTCTTCGAGAACGGATAGAACGCGAACGGCGTCCCCAGCATCCACGCGAACGTGGTGACATTGAGGAACGTCCACGGAATGTCCGGCCACGTCGCCGTCAGCACCGCCGTCCACCACACCGTGAACACCACCATCACCGCGACGCAGTTGGCGAGGTACGCGCCCAGCCAGTAGCCACGCTCCCCCCGCTCGAACCGGATGCCGCACTTCGTGCACGCCGGCAGCATGCGTAGCCAGCGCACGAACGCCGGCCCGCCGCCGCAATGGGGACAACGCAGGCGAAGTGCCCGCAGGAAATAGCGTGGAATGGAGCGGTGCGGCATGTCGGGCATGTCCTGCTATTACCCCCGGCCCGACCCCGCGTGTCCGGCGCGCTCGTCGGCCCACGCCAGCAGGTCGGCCAGCCGCTCCTCGTAGCCCCAGTCCACGAAGAGGGCGTGACCCACCTCCGGATATTCGCGCAGCGCGACATGTGCCCCCGCGGGGCCCGACGCGAGGCGGCGACTGCCCTCGATCGGCACCATGCGATCACCCGTGCCATGCAGGATGAGTGTCGGCACCGTGAGCCGTTCGGCGCGCGCGTGCAGCGCGGCGATGGCGTCGATGGTTTCGGTGCCCAGGCGCGCACTCGCGGCGCGATGGAAGAGGGGATCGTCGATCAGCGCCCGCACGATGGCCGGGTCGCGGGCCAGGTTGCCGAGATCGAGGCCGGTCACCTGCGTGTACGTGGGCCACACGCGGGTGAGCAGTCGCGCCAGCAGGATGAGCGCCTTCGGCACGCCGGGATCGCCCAGCACCGGCGCGGCCGCCGCGACGCCCGCGAGTCCTTCCGGGTGCTCGACGGCATAGTCGATGACCATGAGCCCGCCCAGGCTGCTGCCGAGCAGCATGAGGGGCACGTCGCCCTCGACGGCGCGCACGTGACGGAGGAAGGCGTCGAGGTCGTCGCGAAACTCGCGCCACGCGCCGATGTGCCCGCGACGTCCCGGCGAGCGGCCATTGCCGCGGGTGTCGAGGCCCCACACCGTCCAGCCGTGTTCGGGAAGATGCCGCACGAGGTGGGGATAGAGCCCGCTGTGATCGCCGAGCCCGTGCACGTTGACCAGCACGCCACGCCGCGCCGGCGCCGCCCATCGTTGCCGGAACAGGGGCGCGCCATCCCAGCCCGGAAACGTCCCGGTGTCGGGTGCGATGCTCATCGGCGCACCCGCACGGCACCGTCCTCGATGAGCCAGTCGTCGCCCTCGCGCGTCTCGGCGAGCGGTCGCTCGACGCACGTGGCCGGTGCCGCCGGCAGGTCGTCCTCGATCCCGAAGCCGAGGGCGTAGAGTGCCGGTCCCGCATTGCGCGCATGTTCGGCGACGAACGCGTGCAGCGTTCCCGCCGGCACGATCTCGCCATCGAATGCGCCGCGCCGATGCCGGTCGAGCGCGGCGATGACGGCGTCGCGCGAAACGCCGAGCCGGCGATAGCGCGCCCGCAACTCGGCCTCGTCGCTGTGGCTGCCGCGGAATCGATCGGGCAGCAGCCGGCAGGCGCAACGGCCCACGCGCAGGTGCGCCGCCGTCTGGGCGCCGCGGAAGAGCCGGCGGAAGGCCGTCAGCCGATTGGTGTCGAGGGCATCGGCGCGCACGCCGGCAGGAAGCATCGAGCGGATTTCACTGAGGGTGAGGGCGCTCACCACCACGAGCTGATAACACACGGCGTCAGGAGGACCGGCGCCGCTCCCTGCGCCCCTCGAGGATGAGCCGGGCCGCCTCGCCTGCCGGGCCGCCGCGCTGCGCCATCGACTCGAGCGTGGCCTCGTCGCGGTCGCGCAACTGGGCGGCGAGCATGACGGTCAGCGTGCCGCTCGCCTCGCGCTCGCGGTCGGCGAGGGTGCGGGCGCGCACCTGCAGGCCGAACCATGCCGCCAGGCCGAGCGCCCCCATGCCGACGAAGAAGCCGAGTGTCCCGAAGGTGGGTGCGACGTTGCCGCGGATGGCGGCGATGCCGACGATGAAACCGGCGATGCCCAGCAGGACCGCCAGCCACATCGAACGGCGGTATTCCTGCGCGGCCTGGCTCAGGCCCGTGCGTCCCGCCAGGAGCTTCGGCAGGATCGGCGACATCAGATGGGCAGGTCGTCCCGCACGAGCACCAGGATGGCGCCCTGTGGCACCACGAGGTAGCGGCGGTCCTCGAAGGTGATCTCGACGGCGGCCTTGCGGAAGAAGATGGCGTGATCGCCCACCTTCGCCTGCATGGCCGAGCGGCGCTTCTCGCTGCGGCCGGCCTTCCAGGGCTCGTCGTCGAACGCGCTGATGTCGGGCACCGCGTCGCCCGGGCCCACGGCGACGATCAGGCCGCCCTGCACCTGCTGCGTATCGACGGCCGTGGCGGGCAGGTAGAGTCCGACGCGCGTGCGGTCGTCCCCCTCCTCGGGGGTGATGAGCACGCGGTCCCCGACCAGCAGCAGTTGCTTGCGGGGGAATTCCACGCCTTCGCCGCTCATGCCTCGCCCTGGGTCTCGTGCACGGTCACGAGCTCGAGGATCCTGAGCTTGCGGGTCATCGTGGGCAGCCGGAGCAGCACCTCGTCGCCCACCTGCCGGTCGGCGAGGGCGCGGCCCAGGGGCGAGGCCAGGGAGATGTGCCCGGCATCGAGATCCATCATCTCGGCGAGCACCACCTCGAATTCCTCCACCTCGTCGGTCTTGAGGTCGACGACCTTCACCTTGGAGCCCAGGCCGACGCGGTCGGTGGGGGCCTCGATGTTGGCCAGCTGCTGGACCTGCTGCATGCGCTGATGGAGCTGCGAGAGACGGGCCTGCACGAACTGCTGTCGCTCGAGGGCGGCCTTGTACTCGGAGTTCTCGCGCAGATCGCCCAGCTCGACCGCATGGGCGATCGCCCGGGGCAGGGTCACGTTCAGTTCGTAGCTGAGCTGCTCGATCTCCAGAGACAGCTTCTGCCGCATTTCGTTGAGCATCGTGGGGCCGGCATGGGAAAAAAGAAGGCCCCGGGCCGTCGATCTTCGGGCCCGGGTCCGCCTGTGACACTGCTCCAAAGATAGCACCGGGTGACTACTTCCGCTCCCTCCACGCCGCGATGACCCGGCGCACCTGCCGGGCATGCACTTCCAGGTGCTCGGCGTAGATCCCGAGCCATGTCTCGGCGCCGTAAGTGCCCATTTCCGAATGAGTTCCCTCGCGAGCCCACTGCGCCTCGGTGAGCCGACGGAGGAGCGGCACCGTGTTGGCGCGCACGGCACGGACCGCCAGCAGGGCCGGGGCCATGGGATGGGCGTGATAGTCGAGCTCGCTGGCCCAGCGGGCCTGGTCGTAGCCCATGATGGCGGGCCGGTCCTCGCCTACGAGAAAACGTATGCGCATGTGGGCGTTGGCCTCACTGTCGGCACAGTGCACGGCGACCTCGTGTACTGACCATGATCCCGGGGCCGGACGCCACTGGCGCCCTTCGACGGGCATCTCGGCGATGGCGGCCTCGAGCAGGTCGGGTCCCGATTCGTAGCGGGCGATGAGCGCCTCGCGCTCGGACGGCGTCATGGTCGGGTGCCTCCGGTACCACGTGGGGATGCCTCAGCCCGCGATGGGCCGGCAATGGGGATACAAGCAATTGGCATTGAAGACGTTAAACCAGACACCGCGCGCAATCGACAGCCCGGTTCTGAAGTGCTTGTGAAGATTGACGCAAGTTGCTCGACGAAGTAACATCGTCTACCTGAAGCCGACGGATCCGCAGGTTCCCCTCCTTCTCACAGGGTGCTCCCGGATGGCCCAACGTAATGCCCGCTGGCGCTACCTCGCTGGCGCGCTCACGACTCTCGCAGTGGCCCTGCTGGCCGGCTGCGGCCCCGCCGAGAATTACAAGCAGTCATCGCTCGATCCGCACAGCGACTTCACGCGGATGATCCACTCGCTGTTCCAGGTCGAGTACTACCTGGCGCTCGTGGTGTTCATCCTGGTGGGGGGCGCGCTCGTCTACGTGGTGCTGCGCTTTCGCGGCAAGCCGGACGATCCGGAGCCGGAGCAGGTGCACGGCAACACCATGATCGAGGTGATCTGGACCGCGATCCCCGCGCTCATCCTCGCGGCGCTCGCGGTGCCGACGGTCAGGGCGATCTTCCGCACCTACGAGGTGCCGCAGGGCGACGTGCTGCAGGTGGACGTCATCGGCCACCAGTGGTGGTGGGAGTTCCGTTATCCGCAGCACGGCCTGGTCACCGCCAACGAGCTGCACGTGCCGACGGGCCGCACGG
>JBJMOZ010000105.1:0-4243 GCA_045803465.1 Gemmatimonadales bacterium
CTGCGTGCGGCCCGTGCGCTGGTTCACGGGCGTGCCCTCGCCGGTGAAGCAGCCCGAGCTCGTGGACATGATCATCTTCCGCGAGAACACCGAGGACATCTACGCCGGCATCGAGTTCAAGGCCGGCACCGAACCCGCGAAGAAGCTCCTGCGCTTCCTGCAGGACGAACTGGGAGTGCAGACCATCCGCTTCCCCGCCACCAGCGCACTGGGCGTGAAACCCATCTCGGAAGAGGGCACCAAGCGGCTCGTGCGCTCCGCGATCGACTACGCGCTGCGCCAGGGCCGGAAGAGCGTGACGCTCGTCCACAAGGGCAACATCATGAAATTCACCGAGGGGGGCTTCCGCGACTGGGGCTACGAGCTGGCCATGCAGGAGTACGGCGCCCTCGAGGTGGATGGCGGCCCGTGGTGCCGGCTGCCCAACGGCCTCGTGATCAAGGACGTGATCGCGGATGCGTTCCTGCAGCAGATCCTGACCCGCCCGGCAGAGTACGACGTGATCGCGACGATGAACCTCAACGGTGACTACATCTCCGACGCGCTCGCGGCGCAGGTGGGTGGGATCGGCATCGCGCCGGGCGCGAACATCAACTACATCACCGGTCATGCCGTGTTCGAAGCCACGCACGGCACGGCGCCGCGCTACGCGAACCAGGACAAGGTGAATCCGGGCTCGGTGATCCTGTCGGGCGAGATGATGCTGCGCTACATGGGATGGAACGAGGCCGCCGACCGGGTGATCAGGGGACTCGAAGGGGCGATCGGGCAGAAGCGCGTCACCTACGACTTCGAACGGTTGATGCCCGGCGCGACGCTGGTGACGTGCTCAGGGTTCGGCGAGGCGGTGGTGGAGAACATGTGACGCGGCTAGGGCTGTCGCTCCTCCCGCGGCTTCGCCAGCAGCCGCTCCGCAAAATCCAGCCGCTCGGCGAGCTCGGCCACCTCGCTCCGCAGCGCGTCCACTTCGGCCAGCAGATGCGGGTCGCTGCGGCCGTCCCCGAGCTCCGACACTTCCGGATCCCAGCGGGTAACGGGGCGTCCCCGCGCGTCGGTAAACTGACCGGTGGCGACGAGGATGCAGTCGTAGAGGGTCCAGAGGCCTAGACCGCCGAGGGTGCAGGCCTGCAGGACGCCAGTGCCGGTCTTTCCCACGTAGAACCGATGGGCCCCGAAGAAGCCGAGCACGACGGCGAACGCGAGCGCCACGCCTCGGGACTTGTCTGACGGCTCGTGGGGCATGTACGGCACACCATTGGGTAGGAAGATCCGGTGATGATGCCGCAGGCGCGGCTGGGACGCAACTTGCCGTGGCGTACGGTGCGGGCGCGGCCTAGGTTTCGGCCGTTCGGCGCCCGTAGCTCAGCTGGATAGAGCATCCGCCTTCTAAGCGGAGGGTCGCAGGTTCGAGTCCTGCCGGGCGCGTCGGCACGGTGCCGTCCGCAGCATCGAACGTTTCGTATCGCCGTGAGAAGAGTGCATGTCCGTCGTCGCGAGCCATCCGCATCGAGTTTCGTTGTTGCACGAGGCCGGACTGATCGTGCGCCCCGTCGCCGGGCCGCCCGGACGACCCGAGGCGGGTGACGCCGCCGTACTCGTGCTCGACGCGGCGGACGTTGGTGTCGCGCTGCCGCTCCTCCTGCTGTTCCAGCTTCCGCTGGACGCGCCTCCTTCGCTCGAAAGTGCATCGGCGTGCCTGCCCGCCGATGCGTCGCCCGACACGATAGGCGCCGCCGTGCGGCGCCTGGCCGCCCGTGCGGCGCACGAGCGGCATCTGGCGTCCGTCGTCTCCAGCACCTGTGCGGCGACCTACGCGGCCTCGCTTCCCGACGGTCCCGTGTCATGGACCGGCGACCTGCGCGGCCTCGTCGGCCTCGATGCCGCGCACTTCGCGCCGGACATGATGGCCTGGCTGTCCCGCATCCATCCCGACGACCAGCGCCTGATGCTCGAGGCCGTCGAGCAGTCCCTGCGAACGGATGCGCCCTACGACATGTCGTACCGTGTCAGGTGCGGCGACGGCGCGTGGCGCGTCTGGCGCGACAGGGGCCGGCTCGAAGTCGCGGCAGATGGCGCGGTGCGCTACGTGGGCGGCATCTCGGATGCCACTGCGGAGTCGGCGGCACACGCCCGCTTCGCCGCACTGAACGATCGCCTGCGCGTGGCCGCCGCTTCGCTCGGGTTCGGCGTGTACGAACAGGACTTCGGGCGCCAACGGGCATACTTCTCACCGGAAGCGCGCGTCATGCTCGGCCTGTCCACGGGCCAGGAATTCCCGGGGGAAGACAGCGGCATGCCGTTTCCCGTGCTGGCCGAGGATGCAGGCATCGCGCAGCGGGCGATGCAGGAGGCCCTCGATCCCGCCGGCCCCGGCGAGATGGCGTGCGAGTGCCGAGTGCGTCGACTCGACGGCGAGGTGCGCTGGGTACAGGTGCGCACGAAGTACTTCTTCGAACAGCGGGACGAAGTACGCGTGCCGACGTGGGCGACCGGCGTCCTCTTCGACGTCACCGAGCGTCGCGAGCGCGAGGCACGGCTGCGGGGGCGCGACTCCCGGCTCCGCCATGCGATGCGCATGTCGCCGATCGGCATCGTCTTCGCCCGGCTTTCGGGCGAGATTCTCGATTGTAACGACGCATTCCTTCGCATGCTCGGCCATCGGGCCGACGAGTCCGAGCCCACCAAGCTCGATTGGCGCACACTGACCGCCGACGGCCAGGCGCACGACGTGCTGCATGAGATGGCGACCACCGGTGCCGTTGCCCCCATCGAGACGCGACTGCGGCGGCGCGACGGCTCCATCGCGAGCGTCTTCGCCACCGGCGTGCGCTTCGACCCCGCGATGGATGAGCAGGTGACATTCGTGTTCGACCTGACGCCGATGAAGCAGGCCGAGAAGCTGCTGCGCGCCAGCGAGCGCCAGTTCCGGCTGGTGCTCGAACACGCACCGATCCCGGTCTTCCTGCACACGCTCGACGGCGAAATCGTCGCGCGGAGCCGCGCGGTGGAGGAGCTTGCCGGCTGGACCCCCGAGGACACGCCGACGGGCGAGGCCTGGTTCCGGCATGCGCTGCGACTGGGTGGAGACGCGCTCGAAAACTCGCTGTCGCGCTCGCACGAGACGCTCCGCCACGGCGAGCGCATGAGCGAGGAAGTGGACGTCTGGACGAAGGACGGCCGCCGGCTGCGGTGGGTGTTCCACGGCTCCGGCGTGTTCGAGACCGGCGAAGGTCGCCGGCTTCTCACCACGATGGCGCTCGACGTGACGACCGATCACGAGGCTTCGGAAGCGCTGGCCAGCGTGGCTGCCGACCTGCGTCGCACCAACGCCCTGCTCGACGCCATCTTCAGCTCCGCGCCCGTAGGCATCGGCTTCTGGGACCGCGACCTGCGCTTTCAGCGCGTGAACACGCGCCTGGCCGAGCTCAACGGCCTGCCCGCGGAGGCCCATCTCGGCCGCACGCCGAAGGAGCTCCTTCCCGGCCTGGCCGACATCGACGAGATCATGGCGACCTGGCGCCGCGTGATCGACGAAGGCCGGGTGCACACCGTCGAAGTGCGTGGCGAGACGCCTGCAGCCCCGGGTCGCCTGCTCGTATGCCGGGAGCACTTCTTCCCCGTGCAGATCGACGGCCAGGTGGTTGGCCTCGGCGCAGTCATCGAAGACATCACCGAGCAGCGCGAGACGGAAGTGAAGCTCTACGACAGCGAGCGTCGCTTCCGACTCTTCGCCGAAAACATCGACGACGCGCTCTGGATGACGCGACCCGATGACGGCGTCATTCTGTATGCCAGTCCCGCCTACGAGCGCATCTGGGGCCGTTCCCTGGCGCAGCTCTACGAGAACGCGGACGACTGGATCGACGGCGTCCATCCCGATGATCGTGAGCGCGTCGCAGCGGCATTCGCGACCTTCGGACCCGAGGGCGGCGGTTATGACGTGGAGTTTCGTGTGGTCCGGCCGGACGGCACGATCCGCTGGGTTCGGGACCGTGGCTTTTCGGTCCGCGATGGGTCGGGGTTGCTGATCTGCGCGGCCGGCATCGCCGAGGATTTCACCGAGCGCCGCCGGGCCGCCGAGCGAATCGAGACGGAGGAGCAGCGATACCAGCGCATCTTCGAGCAGACGGCGACATCCACCTGGGAGCTCGACCTGTCCGCCACCCGGGAACGACTCTCGACGCTGCGTGCCCAGGGGATAGGCGACCTGGCGGTGTACCTCGAAGACCGTCCCGCCATGCTC
>JBJMOZ010000290.1:0-3905 GCA_045803465.1 Gemmatimonadales bacterium
AGATCGTCCACTTCGTCGTCGCGCTGGGCTTCGTCGGCGTGGCGTTCCGGCTGGTGTCGCTCACGGGCCTGCTTCCGTGGACGAAGCAGGCTGCCACCGCCCTGATCCTCGTCGCCGCCGTCGCGAGCGCCGCCGCCGTGAAATCGGGCGACGAGGCGCACGGCCCCGCCGAGCGCATTCCCGGCGCTCGCGAGGTGGTGCAGGAACACGAGGCGCGTGGCGAGTGGACGCGGAACCTCTTCCTGCTCCTCGGCGTCATCGAGATCGGCGCGTGGGCCCTGCGACGGAAGGGCAAGGCGCACCGCATCGCGCTCGCCGCGTCGGGTGTCGTGGGCATCGCAGCGTGCGTGGCGCTCTATCGGGCGGCGGAGGAAGGCGGCGAGCTCGTGTACTCGTATGCGGGCGGCATCGGGTTCCGCTCCGGCGATTCGACCGACGTGCAGCGGTTGCTCGTGGCCGGGCTCTACCATCAGGCGCGCATCGCCAGCGCCACGGGACGGCGCGAGGAGGCGGCGCGCCTCGTCGACGAGCTCCAGCGTCAGAAGCCCGACGATCCGTCGGTGGTCCTGATGGGCATCCAGTCTCGCATCCGCGACCGCCAGGATCCCGTCGGCGCGCTCACGGCGCTCGCCGCGTTCGAGGCGCCGGGAGACAATCCGCGCTTCGCCATCCAGAAGGGCATCCTGACCGGCGAGGCGCTCGCCGCAACTGGGGCGAAGGACTCCGCGCGCATCGTGCTGAACCAGCTCAAGGCAAAGTTTCCGCGCGCCGAGCGGGCGGTGAACGAGGCGCTGAAGAAGCTGGAATAGACGCTCTGGTTCACGCCTCGAGCAGCGCGCGCACCGCCGCCGCCACCCGCGCATTCGTGGCCACCGCGCTGCCGCCCGAGGCCGTCTCCTCGCCCTCCCAGCTCGTGAATCGCCCGCCGGCCTCGGTGATGATCGGCTGCAGGCAGGCGCTGTCCCACAGGTGCATCACCGGATCGAGCATCGCCTCGGCCCGGCCCGTGGCCACGAGCAGGTAGCCGTAGCAGTCGCCCCACGTGCGGCTGACGCGCGCCCGACGCGCGAGCGCATCCCAGGCCGCGCGGTGTGCGCCTGACCGAAACCCCGACAGGTCGGTGGTCAGCACGGTCGCGGTCGCAAGATCCTCGACGAGCGACACCGACGCGCGGCTGCCGTTGTGCCAGCATCCCTCGCCTGGTGCAGCCGTCAGCGCTTCGGCGACCGCCGGAAATGCGGCCGCACCCGCGAGCACTCGCTCACCCTCCATCACTGCCACAAGGCTGCCCCACAGTGGCACACCTGCCACGAACGCCTTTGTGCCGTCGATCGGATCGATGATCCATCGTCGGCCCGTGCTGCCCGGCGTCTCGCCCAGCTCCTCGCCCAGCACCGCATCGCCCGGAAAGTGTCGCGCGACCCACTCGCGGATGCCGAGCTCGGCCGCGCGATCGGCCGCCGTCACCGGCGAGCCATCCGCCTTCCACTCCGTCAGGATGCCGGCGCGCCAGTTCGCGAGCGCGATGCGGCCACCGAGTTCGGCCGCCTCGAGGGCGGCGTGCAGCAGGCTGGAGGAGTGTGTCATGGGAATCCGGTCGCGAGATGACCGCAAACTCCGTCCGCCGAGCCGATGCACGCAAGTCGGCTCTCGACACGGTTTTCGCCCACTCCGGCAATCCTCGCAGTACGCTCGCGCTCACGACCGCGACGATGGCGCTCGAACCGCCGTCGCGATCGATGCTATCACATTCCACTGCAACGATTTGCGCTCCCCTTCGGCCTTCGCATCGCCCGACCCGGGGACGTGGCCGCGTTCTTGCCATTTTCAGCGCTGATCCCCGTACAACCCGTTCGCCCATCGCGGTTTGCAGCCGCCACCCGCTTCGCCGAGACGCATGGCCCACGCGAGCTCAGGTCGCCAGGTCGGTCCCATCACCGTGCTCGCCGCGGTGTATGGCCTCGCGTACCTGGTGTTCGAGCGAGCCGGCTGGGGCAGTCAGGCGCTGCGCGACCTGATGGGCAACGCCGCCTTCCTGCCGCTCAACCTGCTCACGGCGGCGATCACCGCGGCGGCCGCGCGGCAGCAGGTCCTCGACCCCGTGATACGGCGGCCCCTGCGCTGGCTCGCGTGGAGCGCGCTCGCGGTGTTCGTGGGCAACTGCATCTCGCTCTTCTACCTGCTCGCGCTCGAGGTGAAACCGCCGGTCACCTTCGCCGACGTGTTCTACCTCATCGACATGGGCCTGATGATCGCGGCCCTGCTCTACTTCCCGCTCAGCCGCCGCATCAGCCTCGAGCGCTGGAAGCTCGCACTCGACGCGGCCATGGTACTGGTCGGCGGTGTGGTGCTGGTCTGGTTCTTCGCGATCCGTCCCACCGCGGCTGCGGCGGCGGTGCCGGGTGGCCTCGTCGAGACGCTGCTCGCGTTCGCCTATCCACTCGCGGACCTGCTGCTCCTGCTCGCCATCACCACGGTGCTGCTGCGGGGCCCGCTCGACGCCAACCGGCTCGCGTTCGGCTGCCTCGTGGCCGGCATATCCACCAGCATCGTCGGAGACCTCACCTTCGATTTGGTGCTGGCGCAGACGGGTGAGCGGAGCGCGGGCTGGCCCGACGTGGTCTACATGCTCTCGTACCTGCTGCTGATCGCCGCCGCCGAGCAGTACCGGCGGCATCCGGTGCCCCGCCGCTGGAGTCCCGAGGATCAGTCCGCGAGGCCGCAGCCGCTGAGCCCGCTGCCCTACGTCGCCGCCCTCGCCGTCTTCGCGCTCCTGCTCACCGTCGCGCTCACCGAGTGGAGCGATCCGGTCAGCGGTCTCGCCATCGGCGCGGCGCTGATCACGCTGCTCATGGTGGCGCGACAGCTCATGGCGGTGCGCCAGAACGTGCACCTGCTGGCGGAGACCGCGATGCGCCAGAACGAGGCGCGCTTCCGCTCGCTGGTGCAGCACTCGTCCGACGTGATCCTGATCATCGACGCCGGTGCCACCATTCGCTACGTGAGTCCCTCCGCCGCACGCGTGCTGCGCTACGACGTGGCCACCCTGCCCGGCCGATCCCTGAGCTCGCTCATCGACCCGGCCGACCAGTCGCGCGTCGAGCAGTTCGTGCTCAACGCCGCCGACGGCACGGGCGTGAGCGCGCCGGTCGAGTGGCGCTTCCGGCAGCCGGACGGCGCCCCGCTGCACGCGGAGGTCGTCGCCACCAATCTGCTCGCCGACCCCACCGTGCACGGCATCGTGCTCAACACGCGCGACGTGAGCGAGCGCAAGCGGCTCGAGTACGAGCTGGTGCATCAGGCCTTCCACGATCCGCTGACGGGCCTCGCCAACCGCGCCCTGTTCCGCGACCGCGTCAGCCACGCCCTGGCACTCGCGCTGCGGCAGCGCCGCGAGATCACGGTGCTCTTCCTCGACCTCGACGACTTCAAGAAGGTCAACGACAGCCTCGGTCACTCCGCCGGCGATCGCCTGCTGGTCACGGCCGCCGAGCGGGTCCGCGCCTGCGCCCGCGCCACCGACACCGTCGCCCGTCTCGGCGGCGACGAGTTCGCCATCCTCGTCGAGGACGGCGTGGGCCGGCACGATCACGAAGCGCTGTCGGAACGCCTGCGCCTGGCCATGGCCCAGCCGTTCACGCTCAACGGCATGGAGGTGTTCGTCTCCGCGAGCATCGGCGTCGCGGTCTCCAGTGGCGACCACACGGCCGATTCGCCCCTCGAGGCCGCCGAGGAGGTGCTCCGCAACGCCGACGTGGCCATGTACGCCGCCAAGCGTGCCGGCAAGGGACGCGTCGAGGCCTACGAGTCGAGCATGTCGGCGGACGTGCGTTATCGGCTGGAGCTCGAGCGTGCGCTGCGGCGGGCCCTCGAACGTGACGAGCTGGTGCTGCACTACCAGCCCA
>JBJMOZ010000215.1:0-7107 GCA_045803465.1 Gemmatimonadales bacterium
CGTCCGGTGAGGATCGCCTTGGCCTCCACCATGCCGTGGAAGTCCTCCGGCGACGTCTCGCTGCGCACCAGGATGACCGACTGCCCGCTGCGGCCCAGCCGCTCGGCGGTGTCGGCATCGAAGACCACCGTGCCGCAGGCCGCGCCGGGCGAGGCGGGCAGGCCCGTGGTCAGCAGGTCGAGCTTGCTGTTGGGGTCGATCATCGGATGCAGCAGCTGGTCGAGGTCGTTGGGCGGGATGCGCGCCACGGCTTCTTCCTTGCTGATCTGCTCCTCATCCACCATCTCGCAGGCGATGCGCACCGCCGCGTGCCCTGAACGCTGGCCCCGCCGGGTCTGCAGCATGTACAGGTGGCCGCGCTCGATGGTGAACTCCATGTCCTGCACGTCCCGGAAGTGCCGCTCGAGCAGGCGCGCCGTGCGCTCGAGCTCGCGATACGCCGCCGGCAGCTTCTGCGCGAGCGCCTCGATGGGCTCGGGCGTCCGCATGCCCGAGACGACGTCCTCGCCCTGTGCGTTGAGCAGGAACTCGCCGTAGAGTTTCCGCTCGCCGGTGGAGGGATCGCGGGTGAACGCCACCCCGGTGCCGGAGTCCTCGCCCATGTTGCCGAATACCATGGCGACGATGTTCACCGCCGTGCCCATGGTGTCGGGAATGTCGTGCATGTGGCGATAATCGATGGCGCGGGGCGTGTTCCAGCTCTCGAACACGGCGGCCACGGCTCCCCAGAGCTGATCGAGCGGCGACTCGGGGAAGTCCTTGCCCGTGCTCTCGCAGACGAGCGCCTTGAACTCGCGCACGATGGCCTGCACCGTCTCGAGCGGGAGGTCGATGTCGCGCGTGACGCCGGTACGCACCTTGTGCGCGTGGAGCCGCGACTCGAACTCCTTCTTCGGGATGTCGAACACCACGCCGCCGTACATCTGCACGAATCGCCGGTAGCTGTCCCAGGCGAACCCGGCATTCCCGCTCAGCTTCGCGAGGCCTTCGACCGTGACGTCGTTGAGGCCCAGGTTGAGGATCGTATCCATCATGCCGGGCATCGACACTGGCGCGCCGGAACGCACCGAGACGAGAAGCGGATGCTCGGCGTCGCCGAGCGTCTTGCCGGTGGCGCTCTCGAGGCGCTGCAGCGCGCGCTCCACCTCGCTCCGCAGGCGCGGGCTGAACTGGTGGGTCTCGAGATATTGGAGGCAGAGGGTGGTGGCGATGGTGAAGCCGGGAGGAACGGGAATGCCGAGATTCGTCATCTCGGCGAGTCCCGCACCTTTGCCGCCGAGGATGTCCTTCATCGCCGCCGAGCCGTCGCTGCGGCCCTGGCCGTAGAAGTAGACGAGCGGCTGCGTGTACGTGCTCGTCATGCGGGCGCCGCGGCCATCGGTGCCTCGTGCCGGAGCTGCACGAGGTCGACCGGGACGGACGTCGGATAATCTCCCGAGAAGCAGGCGTGGCAGAAACCCTTGTCGGGGCCGCCCGCGGCCGCGAGCATGCCGTCGAGCGAGAGGTAGCCGAGGCTGTCCACGCCGAGATAGTCGCGGATCTCGTCCAGCGAGTGCGTCGCCGCGATGAGTTCCTCGCGCGTCGGCGTGTCGATGCCGTAGTGGCACGGGCCCTGGATGGGCGGCGAGCCGAGGCGCAGGTGCACCTCGCGGGCACCGGCCGCGCGCACCATGCGCACCAGGCCCTTGCTCGTCGTGCCGCGCACCAGGCTGTCGTCCACCATGATCACCGAACGGCCTTCGATGACTTCGCGCACCGGGTTGAACTTGATGCGCACCTTCGCATCGCGGATGGCCTGCGTCGGATTGATGAAGGTGCGGCCCACGTAGTGGTTGCGGATCAGGCCGTACTCGAGCTTCACGCCCGAGACCTCGCTGTAGCCCAGCGCCATCGCGTTCGAGCTGTCGGGCACCGAGAACACCACCTCGGCGCCGGGCACGGGCTGCTCGCGGGCGAGCTGCCGGCCGATCTCACGCCGGACCGCGTCGACCGACTTGTCGAAGATGTGGCTGTCGGGCCGGGCGAAGTACACCAGCTCGAAGACGCAGCGACTGACCGGCTTGGCGGGCAGCGGAGCGAGCTTCTCGACCTTGCCCTCGATGATTCGCACGAACTCGCCGGGCATCAGCTCGCACGACACCGACGCGCCCACGAGGTCGAAGACGCAACTCTCGGAGGCGACGATCATGCCCTGTCCCAGCTTGCCGATGAGCAGCGGCCGGAAGCCCCGCGGGTCCACCGTGGCGTAGAGGTCGCGGCCGCAGCTGATCACCAGCGAGTACGCGCCCTCGACCCGCGAGAGCGCCTCGCGGATCTGGCCCTCCATGGTGGGTGCGTTGGAGCGCGCGATGAGGTGCACCAGCACCTCGGAGTCGGCCGACGACGTGAAGATGGCGCCCTGCGCCACCAGCTCACGCTTCAGCTCGTGGGCGTTGGTCAGGTTGCCGTTGTGCGAGAGCGCGAGGGGTCCGCAACGGGTGTTCGCGAACATCGGCTGCGCGTTCGCGAGGACCGTGCTGCCGGAGGTGGAGTAGCGGGTGTGACCGACGGCGACATCGCCGGGAAGGCCGGCGATGGTCTTCTCGTCGAACGTCTCCGAGACGAGCCCCATGCCCCGGTGCACCCGGGCGGTGCCGTCGCCGGTGATGGCCGCGATCCCCGCGCTCTCCTGTCCGCGGTGCTGCAGCGCGTAGAGGCCGAGATAGGCGATGCGGGCCGCGTCAGGGACCCGGGAAACTCCAATCACACCACACATCGATCAAGCTCCTCCATCACGGTCGGTTGCCACCGCCCGCATGCGTCGTGGGATGGCTTCAAAATAGACGGTTCGGAGCTTCGACGCCGCCCACGAATACGTCGTCCGACCGGTTCGGACCGTGAGCGTCCCGTCGGGATCGCCCACCGTGCCTGCCACCAGCGCCGGGACCTCATGCTGTCGGGCCAGCGCCAGCAGGGCGTCGGCGTCGGCAGGGCGGCAACTCGCTACTACGCGGCCTGAATCCTCTCCATAGAGGAGGCCGATATCGTCGCTGGGGCCATGGGAAGCGAGGTCGACATCCGCACCCAGCGCGGCCTCCGCGTAGGGGCCGCCAATCGCGGCCTCCGCTATCGTCACCGCCAGCCCGCCCTCGCTGCAATCGTGCGCGGAGCGGAGCAGGTCTGCCTTTGCGGCAGCCACCAGCAGCAATTGCAAGCGGCGTTCCGCTGCGAGGTCGACCGGCGCCACGTTGCCGCCCACGAACCCGCAGGCCTCGGCCCAGTACGCCGACCCTCCCAAGTGGCCTGCCGTGGCGCCCAGAATCACGATGCTATCGCCGGGCGTCTGGAAGTGACTCCGCACCGCGTGGTCAACGTTTTCGAGCAGCCCGATCATGCCGATGGTCGGGGTGGGGTAGACGGCCCCGGTCGGGCTCTCGTTGTACAGCGAGACGTTGCCGCCCGTCACGGGGGTCTCGAAGGTTCGGCACGCCTCGCCGATGCCGCGGCAGGCCTCGCGGAACTGGAAGAAGATCTCGGGCTTCTGCGGATTGCCGAAGTTCAGGTTGTCGGTGATGCCGAGCGGCAGCGCACCGGTGCACGCCAGGTTGCGCGCCGCCTCGGCGACGGTGGCCTTGCCGCCTTCGTACGGGTCGAGCGCCACGAGACGGCCGTTGCAGTCCACGGTGACGGCAACGCCGAACTTCGTGCCCGGCACCTGGAAGACGCCGGCGTCGCCACCCGGGGCGATGGCGGTGGATGCCTGGACGGTGGAATCGTACTGCTCGTAGACCCACTTCTTGCTGGCGATGTTGGGGCTGTCGAGCAGCAACGGCAGGGTGCCCTGTGCGTCGGTCGCCGGGCGCCCCGCAGGCTTCGCCTCTCGGCGCGCACGGGCTTCGTCCGCCTCGCGCGCCTCGGGATGGTAGACGGGACAGTCGTCCACCAATCGCTGGCCCGGGATGGCGGCCACCACCAGCCCGTCATGCGTGACGCGGAAGAGGCCGTCGTCGGTGACCCGGCCGATCGCCGCCGCCTCGAGCTCCCACTTGCTGCATACGGCCATGACGGCGTCGACCTTGGCCGGCTCGACGACGGCAAGCATGCGCTCCTGGGATTCCGAGAGCAGCAGCTCGTATGGCGTCATGCCCGCCTCGCGGGCAGGCACCAGCGCGGTGTCGATCTCCACGCCCACGCCGCCCTTCGCCGCCATTTCCGCCGACGAGCTGGTGAGGCCGGCAGCACCCATGTCCTGCACCGCCACGACGAGGCCCGAGTGGATCAGCTCGAGGCTCGCCTCGAGCAGCAGCTTCTCCGTGAAGGGATCCCCGACCTGCACCTGCGGGCGACGCGCCTCGCTCGATTCCGACAGCTCCTCGGAGGCGAAGCTGGCGCCGTGGATGCCGTCACGTCCCGTGCGCGCACCAAAGGCGATGAGCACGTTGCCCACGCCTTGCGCCTTGGCGCTCATGAGCTGCTCCTCGCGCAGCAGCCCCACACACATCGCGTTGACGAGCGGATTGCCCGAGTACCCATCGGCGAAGTTCACCTCGCCGCCCAGGGTCGGCACACCCACGCAGTTGCCGTAGTCGCCGACGCCCTTGACCACTCCGGCGAAGAGCCAGCGATTGCGCGCCTGGTCGAGCGGGCCGAAGCGGAGGCTGTTCAGCACCGCCACCGGTCGTGCGCCCATCGAGAAGACGTCGCGCAGGATGCCGCCGACCCCGGTGGCAGCTCCCTGGTACGGCTCGACAGCCGAGGGGTGGTTGTGAGACTCGATCTTGAACGCGACGGCCCAGCCCTCCTCGAGCCGCAGCACGCCTGCGCCCTCACCCGGGCCCTGCAGCACGCGCGGGCCCGTGATGGGAAAGCTCTTCAGCACCGGCTTCGAGTGCTTGTAGGAGCAGTGCTCGGACCAGAGCGCGGAGAAGACACCCAGTTCGGTGAGCGTCGGCGTCCGGCCAAGCATCGCGAGGATGCGCTCGTACTCGAGCTCGTTCAGGTTGTGCTCGCGCACCACCTCGGGCGTGACCGGACGCTCGCCGGGAAAGGCGGCGGCAGCGGTAGGCTGGGGCAGGGTGCTCGATGCGCTCATCGTGGGGCGGCTATGGCGCCGGCCGGGGCGGTGTAGCCCGGCGCGCGCGCGGTGTAGGACGCGTTGCCTTCGTAGCGGCGGCCGTTCGAGCGCGCGATGGCGTCGACGACCTTGCCGTCCTGCAGGATCACGATGTCGTGCGTGCCGCACCCTGGCAGGCACGCCGTCGGAAAGGTGAGATAGGTGAAGACCCCGCGCGTACGCTCTGCGGACGGGGCACCCCACGCCGTCTTCACCTCGTCCACCGTCATGCCGGGCCGCACGGCAGCACTCTGCGCCTCGGCGCGTGCCGTCACGCCGACCGCGAACGCGATCGCCAGCACCAGGCGGCGGATCATCGGGCCGTCCCTGCAGCAATGGCCGCGATCGAGTGAAAGAACGGGAGGCCCGCGTCGGAGCCGAGCTTCGCGTCCACGCAGCGCTCTGGATGGGGCATGAGTCCCACCACGTTGCCTGCCGCGTTCGCGATGCCCGCGATGTCGTTGACGGAGCCGTTCGGGTTGCCCTCGACGCCTGGGCCCGCCGGGGCATAGCGCACCAGCACGCGGCCCTCGCCCTCGAGCATGGCAAGCGTGTCGGGATCGGCGACGAAGCGGCCCTCGCCGTGCGCGACGGGCACCCGCACGGTCGCGCCCTTGGTGAAGGCGGACGTGAATACCGTGTCGGTGCGCTCCACCACGAGGTCCACCGGCTTCGACACGAAGGAGAGGCCGGCGTTGCGCATCAGTGCACCCGGCAGCAGGTGCGCTTCGCACAGGATCTGGAAGCCGTTGCAGACGCCCACCACGGCGCCACCGGCCTTGGCGTGCTCGGACACCGCCTGCATCACGGGACTGAACCGTGCGATGGCCCCCGAGCGCAGGTAGTCGCCATAGCTGAACCCGCCCGGCAGCAGTGCCACGTCGGCGCCCTTGAGCGATGTCTCCCGGTGCCACACGTAGAACGCCTCGCAGCCCACCTTCTCGGCGGCGCGGAGCGCGTCCTCGTCGCAATTGCTCCCGGGAAACCGGACCACGGCGACCTTCAGCATCTAGCCCTCCTCCACTTGCACGAGGTAGTCCTCGGTGACCGGGTTCGCAAGCAGCCGGTCGCACATCTGGCGCGCCCGTGCCTCCGCCTCGTCGCGGGAGGCGGCGGCGACGGACAGCTCGATCGCCTTGCCCACGCGCACCTCGTTCGCGCCTTGAAAGCCCAGGGCGGTGAGGGCGTGCTCGACGGCTTGACCCTGCGGGTCGAGGAGGCCGCCGCGTGGCATCACGCGGACGTGCACACGGTAGGTCATTCGCGAGGCTCCTGGCGGCGTTCCCGCCGCGGGGCGTTGAGAGGCGTGAGGTCCGGCGTCTCGAGCACGGGCTCGACGCCGTTCTCGTCGACGACGGGCTCGTGTCGGTCACCAAGGGCCTGGATGGCCGATCGGGCCAGACCGAACGCGAGGTACAGCAGGCCGATGGGAAACAGGAACAGATCCGGTCGCACGAGCGCGGCGATCATGAGGCTCACCACGATGATCGTGGTCAGTCCCTGGCCGAAGGTGCGGAAGCCGAACGAGGGGAATTTCGGGTACTTCACGCCGCTCACCATGAGGACGGCGAGCATGAGGGCCAGGAGCGCGAGCCCCTGTTCCTGCAGGTCGAGCACCGCCAGCGACGCGCGGTACCAGGGCGTCTGGCTGAACGGATAGAACGTCGCGAGCGTCATCCCGGCGGCAGGCGAGGGCATGCCGGTGAACCAGGCGGTAGGCTTGCCGGCCGACACCACGTTGTAGCGGGCCAGGCGCACCGCCGCCGCCACGACGTAGAAGTAGCTCAGCACCCAGCCGAAACGGCCGGCGTTGGCGAACTCGAGGAAGTAGATGATGAGCGCCGGTGCCACGCCGAACGACACCATGTCCACCAGCGAGTCGAGCTCCTCGCCGAAGGCGCTGCCGGTGGCGGTGAAGCGGGCGATGCGGCCGTCCAGCATGTCGAACACCGCCGCCAGCATGATCAGCCAGCCGGCGGTGATGAAGTCGCCCCGCGCGGCGTGGACGATGGCCC
>JBJMOZ010000228.1:0-4669 GCA_045803465.1 Gemmatimonadales bacterium
CGAGGTGCGCCGCAAGGAATCCGGATGGCGGCGGAACCAGGCCATCATCATCAGGATCTCGTCGATGCGTTCCAGTGGCAGGGGCCAGGGCGGGGGTGCGGGTTCGGCGAGGTGATCGGTGACGACACCGCGGAATGCTTCGCGTTCGATGGGGGTCGCGGGCCATGGGTACTGGGCGCAGACGATGCCGTGGCGCACGAGGTAGGCGCGGTCGTCACCGAAGTCGCCGGGGTCGCGATAGACGAAGGTGAGCAGGTCGACGGCGGCGCGCGCGCGGCTGGTGGCGGCGAGGAGCCACTCGAGGCGCTCGAACCGGTCGCGCCAGTAGGCCGCACGCTCGAAGCTCTCCTCGCGCGCGGCCTGGGCCATCGCGGCCATGACGCGCGCGATGGGCTCGAGCGTGCGGCCCTCGAGGAAGGCCTCGGCGAGCTCGACGCGGGCGCGGTAGTCGCGCTCCGATACGAAGCCGGCGCAGGGGCCGAGGCAGGCGCCGATCTCGTGGCGGATGCACGCCGCCGTGCGCGGCACGCCGAAGAGGTCTTCCTGGGCGGCGAGCACGATCGGCACCTTGTCGGCGCAGTCGCGGATGCCCAGCAGGTCGTTGAGGGTGCGCAGTGCGTCGAGCGTGCGGCCCAACGAGGGAAAGGGGCCGTAGGCGCGGCGGTCGTCGGCGCTCACCGACGCGCCCGCGTAGAGCTTGGGTGCCGCGCCGCCGCTCACTTTGACGAGGACGCTGCGGCGCGTGCGGTTCATGGCCACGTTGAACGGCGGCCGGTGTTCGCGGATCGCGCGTACCTCGCCAAGCAGCGCGGCGAACTCGCTCGGCGCATAGTCCCAGCGGATGTCGACGGCGGCGTTGAGGATGCGCGCCTGCTTGTCCGGATGCTCGGCGCGGAAGTACGTGAGCAGCCGCGTGCGCAGCCGACGCGCCTTGCCCACATAGAGCACGCGCCCGGTCGCCGACGTCATGCGATAGACGGCCGGCCGGTTCTCGGCGAGCGCGCGCACCCGGCGGCGAAGCCGGTCGAGGTCGGTGGCGGGAAGCAGGGAGGCGCGGCTCAACGCTGGCAGCGGTGGCAGAAGACGGTGATGCGTGCGTCGATGTCGTGCGTGTGTGCGAGGCGGGTGCCGCAGATGCGGCAGGGCTCGCCCTCACGGCCATACACGGCGAGCTCGAGCTGGAAGTTGCCCGGCTCGCCGGTCCCCGTGCGGTAGTCGCGGAACGTGGTGCCCTGCGAGTCGATGGCCGCGCGCAGGATGCGCTGCACCTCGCCGAGAAGCCGTGCGTGAGCATCCGCGTCGAGCCGATACGCCGGCTTGGAGGGGTCGATGCCTGCCGCGAAAAGCGCCTCGTTGGCGTAGATGTTTCCCACGCCGACGATCTTTCGCTGGTCCATCAGCACCTTCTTCACCGCCTGCTTCGAGTCGCCGAAGATGCGCCCGAAGCGCGCGGCGTCGAGCGTGGGATCGAGCGGCTCGGGGCCGAGAGCCGAGTCGTAGTCCTGCCAATCGCGCTCGCCGAGGAGCAGGAGGGTGCCGATGCGGCGGATGTCGCGGTACACCAGCTCGGTGCCATCGTCGATGGCGGCGCGCAGCACGGCGTACTTCGCCTCGGCATCGGTGAGGGGACGGGCGTAGTGGATGAGGTTGCCCGTCATGCCGGGCTGCACCACGAGGCGTCGGCCGCCCAGGTCGATCACGGCGTGCTTCGCGCGACGGGTCACGGACTGCACCGTCGCGCCCTTGAGTCTCTTCAGCAGCATGGGCTTCGTGACACCGCGCAGGATATCGTCGTGCGACAGGCTCACCCGCTCGATCCGACGGCCGACGACCCTGGGGCGCAGGTCGCGGACCATCGTCACGACTTCAGGCAATTCGGGCATGGATGAAGCGTAGGCGGGAAGGCGGGACGACGGGAGTGCAGTTGATGCGAGCCTCGTTGCCGCCTTCCCGCCTCACACCACCGCCACCGCCCGCTGCGCGTCGTGCACGCTCTGCCCGCGGTCCCTGGTGATCACGCTGTAGCCGAGCCAGACGAACAGCACGCCGATCAGCTCCGTCACGTACAGCACCTCGACGTGCCCGAACCGGGTGAAGGTGCCTCCGATGCCCGGCAGGATGGCGCCGATCGCGATGGCCACGTTGCCCCACATGCGCGGGCCGCCCTCGGCCTCGGTGAAGTAGCGCCAGGCCGACCAGAGCGCGCCGCCCACGAGGAAGAGCACCGCGTAGAGGTTCACCCACGGCGAGAACATGCGGACCCACTGCCAGCCGAACACCTTGCCGCTCAGTCGGTGCGCCTCGACCAGACGGTAGTCGATCGGCGACAGCAGCACGCAGATCGAGCCGATCACCACGATGGCGAGGAGCGCGGCCGTGAGCCGGTCGGCCGTCCTTCTCGGCAGCAGCAGGTAGACGGTGCCCTGCGCGAGCGGCGCACCGCCGAGCAGCGCACCCGTGATGTACCACGCCCGGAACACCGGCTCCGACCAGCCGAACAGCGTCGTGGCGCTCTCGGTGATGGTGCCCGCCGCGTATGTGGCGAGGCCGAGAAACCACCAGAGCAGGTACGTGGCCTGTGGCTTCGCGCGCCAGCGGCGCCACAGCCGCGTCGCGAAGGCGAGCGAAATGATCGTGGTGACGATCGGGATGTAGTGAACGGGCTCGCGCATGGGCCGATGGCAAAGAGAGGAGGGAGCCGCAGCGCTGCGGCTCCCTCATGATGGCATCGACCGGCCATCGGGTCATCTCCGGAACATTGCGTAGGTGCTAACCCCGCGATGCCTCCCGCCAGCCGATGTCGCGTCGGTACTGCTTGCCGTCGAACGTGATCGACTCCGCCGCCGTACGGCTGCGGACTTGCGCCTCCGCGAACGAGCCGGCGACAGCCGTGACGTTGAGGACGCGGCCGCCATTCACGCGGAGCACGCCGTCGGCGTCTCGCATCGTGCCGGCATGGAAGACCGTAACGCCTTCCGGCAGCGTCGTCGGAATGGCGATCGCCGCGCCCTTCTCGGGTGTGTCGGGGTAGCCACGCGCCGCGAGCACCGTAGTGACGGCGAACGCCGCCGGGTCGATGTCGAGCTGCGACGGGGCCTCGCCACGCGCGATGCGCACGAACGACTCCGTCAGCCCGCCGCGCACGAGCGGCAGCACCACCTGCGTCTCCGGATCGCCCAGGCGACAGTTGAACTCGACCACCCAGGGCGTGCCGTCCGAGCTCACCATGAGCCCGGCGTAGAGCACGCCCGAGAAGGGCGCGCCGCGGCGGGCGAGTTCCGCAAGACAGGGCGCGATGACCTCGCGTCGAGCCCGCTCGAGCTGTTCGGGCGTGGCAATCGAGACGGGGCCATATGCGCCCATGCCGCCGGTGTTCGGACCGCGATCGCCTTCCAGCAGGCGCTTGTGGTCCTGCGACGCGGGCAGCAGCTCGATGTCGCAACCGTTGGTGATGGCCAGCAGCGAGGTCTCCTCGCCGACGAGATAGCTCTCGATCACCACCACCTTGCCTGCGTCGCCGAACTGATGCTCGCCCAGCATCGCCCGGACCGCGGCGGCCGCCTCGCCGCGCGTCTCGCACACGATGGCGCCCTTGCCGGCCGCGAGGCCCGACGCCTTGACCACGAGGGGCTCGGCGTGTCCGTCCACGTAGGCGAGTGCATCGACAAGATCGGTGAACGTCCGGCTTGCCGCCGTGGGGATGCCCGCGGCCGCCATGACGTCCTTGGAGAATGCCTTCGACGACTCGATGCGCGCCGCGGCGGCGCTGGGCCCGACGGCGAGCCGGCCTCGCGCACGGAGCCGGTCGGCGAGCCCGAGCGCCAGCGGCACCTCGGGCCCGATGACGGTCAGGTCGATGTCGTGGGCATCGACGGCGGTGACGAGCCGGTCCAGATCGTCGGCCGCGATGGGGAGGTTGGTCGCAAGCGCAGCGGTTCCCGGATTGCCCGGCGCGCAGTAGAGGGTCGCACCGGGGTTCTCACGGCGGAGCGACCACGCCAGGGCGTGCTCGCGTCCGCCGCTGCCGACGATCAGCAGCTTCATGCCTTCTGCTGTGACTGCCGGAACGCTTCCTTGGCGCTTGCCGCCGCGCGCTTCGCGACATCACCGAGCTGGGAGGCCATGTTCTTCGCCTCGTCGGCGTAGTAGCGGCCCGCCTCGGCGAAGTCCTCGCGCAGTGGCCGCTCACGCGCCTCGGCGCCGCGCCGCACGTACTCGCCGCGGATGATGCGCTCGTACTCGCCCGTGCTCATCCAGGCCTGCACCTCGCCGGCGCGGATGGTGTGCATCGGATGCGTCAGGGCGAGCGTGGCGAGGAGCTTGTAGACCACGTCGAGGCCTTCGCTGGTCACGGCGTACTCGTTCGCCTGCGTCATGAAGGCATCGACGTTGAGCTGGCCGCTGAAGTGCTCGCCCCGGCCGCCGCCCGCGAAGAACATGAAGAGCTTCTGCGTGGCCACGATGTCCTGGCTGCCCAGCAGGCCCGCGCGATCGGCCGAGAGCTCCGCCTTGCGGCTCCACTCCAGAAAGGCGAGTCGCACGGGCAGCAGTGCGAGACCCGCGAGGGCCGGAAGCGCACCCAGACTGATGAGCGTCAGGATGGCGGCGATGGTCCGGTAGAGCGAGTGCCCGCTGATGACGTGGCCCATCTCGTGGGCGAGCAGCACGC
>JBJMOZ010000304.1:0-10402 GCA_045803465.1 Gemmatimonadales bacterium
AGTCGTTCCGAGCACAGCGAGGAATCGGGCCGCCTCGGCACGGAGTTCCTCTACTACGTCATGCCATTGGTGGAAGGCGAGTCGCTGCGCGACCGGCTCGAGCGGGATCGGCAGCTCCCCATCGACGAGGCCCTGCAGATCGCCCGCGAGGTAGCCGACGCGCTGGGCTACGCTCACGGCCGGGGCGTGGTGCACCGCGACATCAAGCCCGAGAACATCCTGCTCGAGAACGGCCACGCCGTCGTGGCCGACTTCGGCATCGCGAGGGCGGTGAGCGCAGCCGGCGGTGAGCGGTTGACGCAGACGGGCATGTCGATCGGCACGCCGAAATACATGAGCCCCGAGCAGGCGGCCGGCGATCCCGACCTCGACGGCCGCAGCGACCTCTACAGCCTCGGCTGCGTGCTGTACGAGATGCTTGGCGGGCAGCCGCCCTTCACCGGGCCCACGGCCGAGGCGATCACGCGCCAGCACATGATCACCGTGGCGGCGCCGGTGACGAACCTGCGCCCGACGGTGCCGGCGGAGGTGGCAGGCGCGCTGGCGCGCACGCTCGCGAAGAACCCGGCCGATCGCTTCAACCCCGCTGCCCAGTTCGTGCAGGCGCTCACGGCGCCAACGCCGGCGGCGCCCACGCGCATCACCGCGGTGCCGCTTGCCACGGGCGGCGCTCGCTCGCCGCTCCGCCTGTCGATCGTCGCGGCGGGCGTGCTCGCCGTGCTCGCGGCCGCGTGGCTCGGCATGCGCCGCATGCCGGGCGGTGCTTCCGCCACGAAGATCGATCGGATCGCCGTGCTGCCGATGGACAACCAGACCGGCGACTCCACCCAGAGCTTCTTCGCCGACGGCATGACGCGCGAGCTGATCGGCGTCCTCACCGATGCCGGCGTCCGCACCCTGGGCCATCGCGCCGTGACGCCCTACCGCCATAGCGCCCTCGCACCCGCCCAGATCGCCAAGGAGCTCGGCGTCGACGCCATCGTCACGGGCACCGTCTTGCAGGCAGGCGACGTGGTGCAGGTGGCCGCCGAGCTCACCGACCCGCGCACGGGCGACAACCTGTGGGCCCGGACCTTCTCGCGCCCGGCCCCCGACGTGATCACGCTGCAGCACGAGGTGGCGCTCGAGATCGCCCGCGGCATCCGTGCCCGCCTCACGCCGGACCAGGAGCGATCACTCGGCACGGCGCGGGCGGTGAACCCCAAGGCATATGCGCAGTACCTGCTGGGCGAGGAGCAGGCGAACCTGCGGACGCCGGAGTCGTTCACGCGCGCGGTGGACCACCTCGCGCGCTCGATCGCCATCGACTCCACCTTCGCGCCGGCGTGGGCGGCGCTCGCCACGACCCATGCGGTCGCCATCTTCTTCCAGACGGTCACGCCGGACTCGGGCCGTCGCGCGATCACGCGGGCCGCCGACCGGGCCCTCGCGCTCGACGCGGCACTGGGCGACCCGCTGATCGCGCGCGGGATGATGCACTTCCAGCTGGACTGGGATTTCGCGACCGCCGCGCGGGAGTTCGACGAGGGCATGGCGCGCAATCCAAGCACGCTCGGCCAGGCCCTCGCGAGCTGGTTCCCCTGGGAGACAGGCCAGCACGCCAAGGCAGAGGCCATCTCGGAACGCCTGATCGAGCTGGAGCCGACCACCGCCCAGTGGTACAGTGACGTGGGCTGGGACCAGTACTCCGCCGGCAATTCGGCCGCCGCGCGAGCTTCGGTGCGCAAGGCCATCTCGCTCGACAGCACGTTCTACGAGCCGTACCACATGCTCGCATGGATCGAGGTCGACGCCGGCGACGCCCCCGCCGCCCGGCGTGCGCTCGCACGGGCGACGGCGACAGCGGGCGGCGACTTCTGGCTCCGGCAGGCCCTCGAGGCCCGCATCATGGCGGCGGCCGGCGACATCCCTGGCGCACGCGCCATCGTGAAGACGATGGCTGGCGGTCCGCACCTCGCACAGCGTGCGCTGCTCCTCGGCGTCCTCGGCGACTCCGCGGCCATGTACGCGACATTCGAGCGCGCGATCGACGCGCGCGATCCGGACACGATCTGGATCCTGAATTCGATGCCGTCGCTGCGCCCCCTGCGTCACGAACCGCGCTATCAGGCCTTGCTCGCCCGCATGGGTCTGCCCGAGCCGCTGCGTCGATGAGCGAGGCGGCGCGCTTTGCGCCGCTCCTCCCAACGTCCCATCTTGTGCCATGACGACCTTCACCGATCTCGGCTTGACCCCCGCCCTCGTCGAGGCGCTCACCGCCCTCGGCTACGAAGAGCCCACGCCCATCCAGCGCGAGGCCATCCCGCCCCTGCTCGCCGGCAGCGACCTGCTCGGGCAGGCCGCCACCGGCACCGGCAAGACGGCCGCCTTCGCGCTGCCGCTGTTGCAGCGATTGTCCACCGAGGCGCCGGCGCCCAACCGACCCGCCGTGCTGGTGCTGGTGCCCACGCGCGAGCTCGCGATGCAGGTGGCCGAGGCGTTCCATCGTTACGGCCGCGCCGTGCAAGCGCGTACCGTGCCCATCTACGGCGGCCAGTCGTTCAGCCAGCAGATCTCGGTGCTCCGCCGCGGCGTGCACGTCGTGGTGGCCACACCGGGTCGCGCACTCGACCACCTGCGGCGCAACACGCTCGACCTGAGCGCGCTGCAGGCCGTGGTGCTCGACGAGGCCGACGAGATGCTCGACATGGGCTTCGCCGACGAGATCGAGGGCATCCTCGACCTCGCCCCGCCCGAGCGGCAGACCGCCCTCTTCTCCGCGACGATGGCCCCGCGCATCGCGAAGATCGCCGACCGCCACCTGCGCGAGCCCGTGCGCGTGCTCGTGGCGCGCGAGCAGACGCCGGCGGGCTCGATGCCGAAGGTGCGGCAGGTGGCCTACGTGGTGCCGCGTGGGCAGAAGGTGGCGGCCCTCGGCCTCGTGCTCGACATCGAGGCGCCGACGCTCGCCCTCGTGTTCTGCCGCACGCGCGTGGAGGTCGACAGCCTCGCCGAGAACCTCGGCGGCCACGGCTATCAGGTGCAGGCGCTGCACGGCGGCATGACGCAGGAGCAGCGCGATCGCGTCATGAAGCGCACGCGCGGCGGCAACGTGGACGTGCTCGTGGCCACCGATGTCGCAGCCCGCGGGCTCGACATCGAGCAGATCACGCACGTGGTGAACTTCAACGTGCCCGAGTCGCCGCAGACGTACGTGCATCGCATCGGCCGCACTGGACGTGCGGGGCGCGAGGGTGTGGCGATCACGTTCGCCGAGCCGCGCGAGCACCGGCTGATGAAGAGCATCGAACAGCTCACCCGTCAGCGCATCGCGGTCGAGAAGCTGCCCACGGTGCTCGACGTGCGGGCGAAGCAGCTCGAGCTGACGCGGGCCGCACTCCGCGAGGCGATCCTGGCGGACGGTCTCGACTCCTATCGCGTCGTGGTCGAGGCATTGGCCGAGGAGTTCGACGTGATGGACATCGCGGCTGCGGCGGTGCAGCTCGCACATGCGGCGAGCGAGGGTACCGGCACCCGGGAGGACGTCGCGATCCCGGCCGAAGCGCCACCCACCCGGTCGTCGGCCAAGGCGTCGGGCCGGTCGCCGGGCATGGCGCGCATCTTCATCGGGGCCGGCCGGCTGGCCAAGATGCGCCCGGCCGACCTGGTGGGGGCCATCGTCAACGAGGCCGGGGTCGATGCAGGCGCCATCGGCGCCATCGAGGTGGCGGACCGGTATTCGACGGTGGAGCTGCCCGAGGACCTGGTGGATCGGGTGGTCCTGGCGCTCCGGAAGACCACCATCAAGGGCAAGAAGCAGACGGTGCGCCGGGATCTCGCCCAGTCCCGGAGCGGACGGGCCGCCCGCGGCGGCTGAACTCGTCTGGCGCCGGGGCCGGGAAGGCGCGATTTTGCTGTTCTCGATCCGTCCATCCGCAGGCTCCCCGTCCCCGGGAGCGGTGTCCCCCAAGATGCGAGGCGCATGCCTGAGAACCGGGAGCGACTGCGCGCCGCCCTCGCCGATCGCTATCGCATCGACCGCGAGCTTGGGCAGGGTGGCATGGCCACCGTCCATCTCGCCGAGGACCTGAAGCACCGCCGTCGCGTCGCGATCAAGGTGTTGCGGCCGGAACTCGCCGCATCGCTCGGCGCCGAGCGGTTCCTGCGGGAGATCGAGATCGCCGCCGGCCTCGCCCATCCACACATCCTGCCGCTTTTCGATTCCGGCGCGGTGCCGGGCGAGGGAGGCGCGCCGGCACAGCTCTACTACGTCATGCCGTTCCTCGAGGGCGAGTCGCTGCGCGAGCGACTCCGCCGCGACCAAAAGCTGCCGCTCGGCGAGGCGCTGCGACTGACTACCGAGACCGGCGACGCGCTCGCCTTCTCGCACGCGCGTGGCCTCGTACATCGCGACATCAAGCCCGAGAACATCCTGCTGCAGGGTGGCCACGCCGTGGTCGCCGATTTCGGCATCGCGCGCGCGGTCACGGCGGCGGGCGCGGAGCACTTCACGCAGACGGGCCTCGCCATCGGCACGCCCGCCTACATGAGCCCCGAGCAGGCCGCGGGCGATCCCGCCGTCGATGCGCGCAGCGACGTCTACTCGCTTGGCTGCGTGCTGTACGAGATGCTCACCGGCGAACCACCGTTCCGCGCCCCGACGGCGCAGGCGATGCTGACGCGGCGCATGACGGAGCAGGTGCCCACGCTTCGAAGCCACGGCGTGGTGGTGCCCGAGGAGGTGGAGCGCGCCGTGGCGAAGGCGCTGTGCCCAAATGCCGCGGAGCGTTTCCAGTCGGCCGCGGACTTCGTGGCCGCGTTGCGTCCGGGAAGCGACGCACCAGCAACACCGCGCCGTGCGACGGTGCTCGTCGCCGCGGGTGTGGCGCTGGCTACCGTGATCCTCCTGCTGCTGTGGCGTCCGTGGCGGAGCGCGTCGGCCGCGGATGACCGTGCGAGCACCGTGCCGACAGGAGGCCCGGTTCCCGCGAGCCGGCTGGCGCAGGTCACGGTGCGCGAAGGGGTCGAGGAATGGCCCGTATGGTCGCCCGACGGCAAGCGGCTCCTCTTCGTGGCCGCCGACTCGGGCTATCGCCAGCTCTTCGTGCGCGACCTCGCCACCGGCGCCGAGCAGCGGCTCACCTCGGGCCGGCGCGACGTCATTCAGCCGGCGTGGGCTCCCGACGGCCGCCGGGTCGCGTTCGCGCGTGCCGCGAAGGACGGCTACAAGCTCGAAGTCGGCGACGTGCTCGGCACCTATCAGGACACCGAAGCCGACATCTGGGTGCGCGACCTCGGACGCGGCGAGGAACGCCAGCTGGTGCAGAAGGCCGTCAATCCCGCCTTCTCGCCCGATGGCCGGCAGCTCGCCTTCCACGCGTCGTGGGGCGAATCCCGCCGCCTGTGGATCGCCGACAGCGGCGGGCGCAACCCGCAGCAGCTCACCACCGACAGCACCGAATCGGTCGAGCACGCGTCGCCGCAGTGGTCGCCCGACGGGAAGCGCATCGCCTTCCGTCGCGTCCAGAAGAACAAGTCGGACATCATGGTCGTGGACGTGGCCAGCAAGGCCACGGCGTGGCTCACCGACGACAACATCCTCGACCTCGATCCCGCCTGGGCACCGTCGGGCCGCGCCGTCTACTTCTCCTCGTCGCGCGGTGGCGGGCTCAACATCTGGCGCGTGCCGATGACGAAGGACGGTGCGCCTGACGGCGCGCCGCAGCAGGTCACCACCGGCGCCGGCGACGATCGCGAGGTCAGCGTGTCGCCCGATGGCCGACACCTCGCATTCACGGTGGTGGGCGTCAACTCCGACGTCTGGCGCCTGCCGGTCGACCCGGTGACAGGCCGCGCCACCGGCGCGCCGCAGACGCTCGTCGCCACCACGCGGGTCGAGAGCCGCGCGTCATGGGCGCCGGATGGCCGGCAGATCGCGTTCAACTCCGATCGGCGTGGCGACATGAACATCTGGCTCCGTTCGCTCGACGACGGCAGCGAGCGGCAGCTCACCAGCGGCCCCGGCGGTGACTATCAGCCGGACTGGTCGCCCAACGGCACCACCATCGTGTTCTTCTCCGCGCGCGGCGGGAACAGCGACATCTGGACGGTGAGCGTCGCCGACGGCGCGCTGACGCAGCTCACCCAGCCGCCAGGCACCCAGACCAACCCCTTCTACTCGCCCGACGGGCGGCAGATCGCCTTCCACTCCGATCGCGAGGGGCGTGTCGAGGTCTGGGTGATGAACGCGGACGGCAGCGGGCAGCGTCGGCTCACCTCGGCCGGCACCGGCGGGCACTTCGTGCGCTGGACGAAGGATGGCCGTGGCATCCTCATGGCGAGTGCGGGACGCACGCTGCGTCTGGACGTCGCCACCGGTGCCACGACCGAGTTGCCGCACGTGAGCAGCGGCGCGCACATGTCGTTCTCGCCCGACCAGTCGCGCGTGCTCGATGCGCGCACCCATCGCACGCTGTGGGTGCACCCGATGGATGGGAGCGAGCCCTACGAGGTGTACGACGTCGCCGAGCCCGACATGCGCATCGACTATCCGGTCTGGTCGCCCGACGGGAAATGGATCCTGTTCGACCATGCGTCCCCGCGCGGTGGCGACATCTGGCAACTGGAGTTGCTCGACCGATGAGCATGCTGACGGCAGTGGTCGTTCTCGGTCATCTCCTCGGTGGCGCTTCCACCGTCGACGGCGACACGGCCGGCGTCTTCATCCTCCACAAGATCGGCAACCCGAACGGCCGTGAGACCTGGCACGTATCGCCCGACGGGAGCGGCGGGCGGCGACTCACGTCGCGCTTCAGCTTCAACGATCGCGGCACGGAGGTGCCGCTGGACGCCGAGTTGACGTATGGCCGCGACGGGCGCCCCTCGCGTTTCACGCTCAGGGGACGGACGTCACGCTGGTCGGCCGTGGACATCGGGGTCAGCGTCGTCGGGGACTCGGCGCAGGTGCGCGTGGACAGCACGACCACGACCGTCCCGCTCGACGGCGCGTTTCCCGCCCACGGCTACGCTCCGATGGCCATGCAGCAGGCCGTGGTGCAGGAGTGGCTCGCCCGCGGGAAGCCAGCCACGATGACGCTGCTGCCGGCGGCGACGCTTCGCATCAGCGCGCGCGGTGCCGACACGATCGCCCTGCCAAGCGGCCGTGCGGTGCTGCAACGGGTGAGCATCGCGGGCCTCATCTGGGGGCGCGAGACGCTGTGGCTCGACGCCGACGGCGACGTGGTGGCCGTGGCGACGATCGATGCGGAGTTCGACCCGGTGCAGGCCGTGCGCGAGGGAGACGAGGCGGCCGTCGGCACGTTCGTGCGACTCGCGGCGGCCGACGCGATCACCGCGTTGGGTGAGCTCGATGCGGGCCCATCCGCGGCCGCGCGCGGCGACACGCTCCTGGCGCTCGTGGGTGGCACGCTGATCGATGGCACGGGTGCGCCGGCCATCCGTGATGCGGCGGTCATCGTGCGCGGTGGCCGCATCGTCGCGGCGGGCCCGAGGGCGAAAGTGCAGGTGCCGCGCGGCGCCCGGATCATCAACACCACTGGTGCCACGATGCTGCCGGGCCTGTGGGACATGCACACGCACTATGCCCAGGCCGAGTGGGGGCCGATATACCTCGCGGCAGGCGTCACGACGGTGCGCGACGTGGGCAACCAGCTCGACTTCCTGCTCGGTGCGCGACAGGCCATCGCGTCGGGACGTGGCATCGGGCCGCGTCTGCTCGCGGCCGGCATCATCGATGGCGACGCACCGAACGCGATGGGAGTGGCCCGCGCCGGCACGCCGCAGCAGGGCGTGGAGTGGGTGCGGCGCTATCACGCGGCGGGCCTGGAGCAGATCAAGATCTACGGCAGCGTCGCGCCCGAGGTGCTGCAGGCCATCACGGCCGAAGCGCACGCGCAGAAGATGACCGTCACCGGACACATTCCTCGCGGGCTCGATGCCTACCAGGGCGTGGCAGCGGGCATGGACCAGGTCAACCACGTGCAGTTCGTGCTGCGGATGATGCGCGCCGCCGGCGACTCCACGCCTCTCACGATGGACGACCCGGAGGCGACGCGCGCCATCGCCTTCCTGAAGCAGCACGGCACCGTGATCGACCCGACGATCGCCCTTGCCGAGCTCAACACGCACCCGATCGACCAGCCGGTGAGCGCCTTCGAGCCGGGCGTGGACAAGGTGGCGCCGGAGCTCCGCGCGGCGCTGACGCACACCGGCGCCCCACCGGAGCGGGCGGCCGCGGCCAGGGCACAGTACCGGACGCTGCTGGCGATCGTCGGTGCCCTGCACCGCGCCGGGGTTCCCATCGTGGCCGGCACCGACCTCGCCGTGCCGGGCCACAGCCTGCACCGCGAGCTCGAGCTCTACGTCGAGGCCGGCTTCACGCCCATGGAGGCGATCCAGTCGGCGACCCTGCAGGCGGCGCGGGCGATGGGGCTCGAGCGCGAGAGCGGCACCCTGCGGCCGGGCCTCAGGGCGGACGTGCTGGTGGTCGACGGGAACCCGCTGGCGCGCATCAGCGATACCCGGAACGTCCGGCTGGTCGTCGCGAACGGGCGCGTGTTCGAGCCGGCACCCCTCTGGCGCAGCGTGGGATTCACGCCGTGAGGGAACGTCGGTCGTAACCGCCCCGGGAGTGGAGTATCTTGAAACACCCCAACCAGAGCCTGTGCTGAGCCGGAGCCACTGATCCTCCCCCCGAGGCGCTTCGCATGACGCAGTCCAGCGAGCGACTGACGGCCGCACTCAGCGACCGCTACCGCCTCGAGCGCGAGCTCGGGCAGGGCGGCATGGCCACGGTCTACCTCGCCGAGGACCTGCGCCACCGCCGCAAGGTGGCGGTGAAGGTGCTCCGGCCCGAGCTCGCCACGGCACTCGGCCCCGACCGGTTCCTCCGCGAGATCGAGGTCGCCGCGCAGCTGCATCACCCGCACATCCTGCCGCTCTACGACTCGGGCGAGGCCGACGGCTTCCTGTTCTACGTGATGCCGTACGAGGCGGGCCAGTCGCTGCGCGAGCGGCTGGAGCGGGAGACGGAGTTGCCGGTGCGCGACGTGGTGCGGCTGCTGCACGACATCGCCGACGCGCTGAGCCACGCGCACCAGCACGGCCTCGTGCACCGCGACATCAAGCCCGAGAACGTGATGCTCTCCGGCCGCCACGCCCTCGTCACCGACTTCGGCGTCGCGAAGGCCGTGAGCGACGCCACCGGCCGCGAGAAGCTGACCACCATCGGCGTGGCGCTCGGCACGCCGGTGTACATGGCCCCCGAGCAGGCCACGGCCGATCCCAACATCGACCATCGGGCCGACATCTACGCGCTTGGCGTGCTCGCCTACGAGCTGCTCACGGGGCAGCCGCCGTTCACCGGCGCCTCCCCGCAAGCGATCATCGCCGCTCAGGTGACACAGGCGCCGGTGCCGGTGTCACAGCTCCGCACCGCCGTGCCGCCGGCGCTCGCCGCCCTCGTCATGCGCTGCCTCGAGAAGAAGCCGGCCGACCGGTTCCAGAGCGCGGAGGAGCTGCTGCCACTGCTCGAGGCGCTCGGCACGCCGAGCGGAGGCACGACGCCGTTCGAGACGGCGCGGTACGAGGCCGCCGCGCCGCGTCGCCGACGGCGCGTCGCCTATGCCGCGGGTGCGCTCGTGCTGCTGCCGCTGCTCGCGTGGGGCGGCCTGCGGCTCGCGCGCCCTGTGCCCCTCGACATCCAGCTCACCAACATCCGCCAGGTGACGCGCGAGGCGGCGGTGGAGCACGACGTCGCACTCTCCCCCGACGGACACGAGGTGGCATACGCCTCGCGCGAGGGTGGCAGGACCTCCATCATCGTGCGCGACGTGGCTGGAGGCCGTCCGCTGCCGCTCACCGCCGACTGGCCCGGGCTCCAGGTCGTACCGCGCTGGATGCCGGACGGCCGGAGCATCGTGTTCTACAACCTGCAGGAGGGTGGTGGCCACGGGCCCGGTATTTGGAAGATGCCGCGTCTCGGCGGTCAGGCGGTCGCCGCCGACAGCAACGACGCGCGCGCGATCCTCGCGGGATTGGTACCCTACCAGCGCGGCGACACGTTCGGCGTGCGCAGCGCGGATGGGCGTGAGCAGGTGCTGCGCATCGGCTTCATCGACGTGCATTCGTTCGTGATGCGCCGCGATGGCGGCGCCGTGGCGTTCGTCGTCGGCAATGCCGACTACCTCTCCGCCGAGGGCAACGTCAGCCCGAGTGCCGTCTGGGTGACGCCCGTGGGCGGCACGGCCGTGCGCGTCACCGACAGCACCTCGCTCAACGTGAGCCCGGTGTGGCTGCCCGACGGCACCCTGCTCTTCGTCTCGAACCGCGACGGTCCGCGCGACATCTACGCGGTGCGGCTCGACCGCGTCGGGCGCCCCCGGGAACAGCCGGTGCGCCTGAC